>NZ_APHR01000014.1 GCF_000349205.1 Methylophaga lonarensis MPL
CGAGAAATCCATCTGGCTATCAAAATTCAGGAACAGCTGGATCTGGATGTTCTGGTGCACGGTGAGGCAGAGCGTAATGACATGGTTGAGTACTTTGGCAGCCAATTGGACGGTTATGCCTTTAGTGAGCTTGGCTGGGTGCAATCATACGGTTCCCGCTGTGTTAAACCACCGATTATTTTCGGCGATATTCAACGACCGCAAACCATGACTGTGGACTGGATTCGCTATGCTCAGTCACTCACTCAACGTCCAGTCAAGGGCATGTTGACCGGCCCTGTGACCATGCTCAACTGGTCTTTTGTTCGTGATGATCAGCCGCGCTCAGAAACCTGTTTGCAACTGGCACTGGCAATACGAGATGAAGTGCTGGATCTGGAGCAAGCCGGCACACAGATTATCCAGATCGACGAAGCCGCATTGCGTGAAGGCCTGCCACTGCGTCGCTCTGACTGGCAAAGCTATCTGGATTGGGCTGTGTTCAGCTTTAAGCTGTGCGCCAATGGTGTAAGCGATGAAACCCAGATTCACACCCATATGTGCTACTCGGAGTTCAATGACATTATTGAAGCCATTGCAGCGATGGATGCTGACGTGATTACTATCGAAACCTCACGTTCCGATATGGAGCTACTGGATGTATTCAGGGACTTTGAATATCCCAATGCCATTGGACCAGGGGTGTATGACATTCATAGCCCGAATATTCCTGAGGTCAGCCAAATCATTGATTTGATGACCCTGGCTGCGCAACGCATTCCCAATGAGCGTTTGTGGATCAATCCGGACTGTGGGCTAAAAACCCGTCGTTGGGAAGAAGTGCGTCCTGCACTGACAGCGATGGTGCAGGCAGCAAAGGCATGTCGCCAACAATTGGTCAAAGCCGCCTGATCAAAACTTATCGGGCAGAGCATCGCGCTCTGCCCGATAGTTCTATTTCACAACCTTGCTCATGCTGCCAGCGCCAACCGTAACTGCTCCAGCCGATCGGGGTTCAGCGCTGCAGTCCGTTGCTGCTGATCACACAAGGCACTACGAAAGCCCAGATAGTCGGCATTCAAGGGTCGAAGCGCCGTAATATCTTCAAATTTGAGTGCACCCGCCAAACCACTCAGCATTCCTGCTTGTTTAGTTTGTAAAACAAAGTTCTCAAGTGCTGTCTTTGACCATAATTGCGTCAAGCGCTGCCCCCGTTTGCTGGCCGTGTCTAACATGACCCCGGCAAAACCACAGGCCGCCAAGGTCGGCACTAATGAGGCATCTGAAATCTGATCTGCAAATAAAACCGCTATCACCGGCTGAGGGAGTTGCTTGAGTTGTGGTTTCAGCGCCTCTAAACAGTCTTCCAGATCAGGATCATCAAAAAGCCCGATTTTCAGATAATCCACCCGTGACTGACTCATCGCATTGAGAGCTTCGCTAATCACCGTTGCATCCATGGCTAAATCACCCACTGTCGCACTGGTCAGACACCGACCATTGATTCGACGGACAATTTCCGTCACTTCAGTGATCGACATGGCACCCAGTGCTCCTGTCGCTGGATTTTTCATATCCAAAATGTCGGGTAGCTGATGTTCAATCAGCAGCGCCTCTGCCATAGACTGAATGCTGGCAAGATATCTAGTGGTCATCAATTCGGATTCCGGCTTGTTCAATCCTGGTCATCAACCATTGCCAGGCTTCCAGTTCACGTGGGCCTGCCGTTTTATCAATGGCAATGGTCAGATAGCGTAGTTCTTCTTGTATTTTTTCAACCGGCAGCATCTCAAGGCGACTGACCAGAATGGCGGCCTCAAGCACTGCCGACTGTGCCCGATTAAAGCCACGAAAGGGGACATGTGTGACTTCGTTGATCACCGCGCCGTAGAAACAGGCACGAGGACTGTCATCATCGACCCGGACTATCTCCAACTCGCTGTGCGACAGTGCCTGTTGCAGATAAAAACCTTCAATTTGCTGGCAGGGGTGAACAGGCCACTCACGGTGGCCGGTCAATGCGCCAGCAAATATCCTGACATCATCGACATAATTGATTGTGCATTGCCGGTGTCGTGACAGATT
Organism: Methylophaga lonarensis MPL; assembly: GCF_000349205.1. Classification (GTDB taxonomy): domain Bacteria; phylum Pseudomonadota; class Gammaproteobacteria; order Nitrosococcales; family Methylophagaceae; genus Methylophaga; species Methylophaga lonarensis. Next base: position 2,065 of record NZ_APHR01000014.1, read on the forward strand.
GTCATAAGTGGCAGACGGCTTGAATGGCTTTATATGAAAGTGACCATTTACTTCGCTAATTCCCATTGGTGCAGAGTGAGGGCTCCCTTCAGCGTCGAGTGTCGTGACAATCACTTCGTGAATTCGACTATTCAGTCGTGTCATCAGATTTTTCCTGTTGTGCATTGTGTTTTGGATCGGCCGTGCCACATGCTTTCTGCTTCTGATCCGCCGCCGTCAAAAGCGTTTTTTCAACTCTTGCTGTCGGAGTGGTTTGTTGCGTCTCCACTGTGCCACCTGCCCGCTGAGGCTTTCGCTTCATAGTCGAGCCTTCTGCTTTTTGCTGAGTCAAATCCTCTGTTGCTGCATCAACCGCACAACCCCAGCTGAGATCTTCATCCTGGGTATAACGCTTACCCAGTTGCCAGGCGATTTGCGCGCGAGCCAGCTCAACGCCCAGATAAAATGCATGGCCGGGATCGTTGTCTACCGCCAAGTGGGGATAAAACTCAAAAGGATCGTCACTGAGCAGAAAACTGTCACGATTGAAGATAAAAATACCCTCCTGGGCAGTCTTGATACGGTAGTTAGGATCCTTGATATTAGCTGCCAGATTGCGAATCTCATCGGCGCTATCCGGAAACGGTCGGCGCTCATGATTAATCAGCAAAGCATCGGAAAAGTCACGCGGCAAACTGCTGTCTTCACGAGCAGCAAACATCATTCTCCTTGCCACATCTGCCTCACGAATAGCTCGTCTGGCGTGTGGACTCACTTCGGTTGCAAGAACGTTACCGACTCTCAGTTCAGAAATGATTCCGAACAACAAGGCGTTGATGCCGCTGGTGTCCGCATCAGTCAATTCGGTCAGATTACCGACCCCCATCATCATCGGCGCGTCCGGATATCGTTGTCTTAATGTGTGGTAGCGAACGATGGACTCTGTCAGTCCAAAATGTATCGGGTCCAGTATGGGATCAGCAATCCATGGTTTGCCGATCTTGTCCATCGCCTCCATCGCTCGTTCCAGCGAGGCAAGATCGCCCGGCTCTGATGGCACCAGTATTGGCACAACATCATATCGCTCTGCAATATGGATACTATGCTCAGTCAAACTCAGCAGATAATCAGCACCCGCACTGGCTGCTCGCTCAAGGTCTTCCAGTGAAAGTGAGTCTACACTCACCTTGAAACCATTATCATGCAATGCGGCAATCGCTTCCTCCATATGTGGAAAAGCTTCTTGCGGCAAACAACCAATATCGATGACATCCGCGCCGTTTTGCTGATAATAACGCGCTCTTTCGATGATGCTGTCGATGCTTCGTTCGGGCGCATCGACTATCTCAGCAAAGATCCTGACGTCGTGGCGACTCAAGTCCGGCTGTTTGCGTGACCGACCAAAAAACACCGGCAAATCCTTGATTTCCTCTGGTCCTCGTTGCACAGGCACCCCCAATTGTTCGCTGAGCGCATCCAGATCACCCCGGCAGCGTCCCGGCACAATAATGCGATCAAATGTCCGGTATAACTCTGGCTTCAAACGTCTGGCGATCATTTTGTCTGTCATCAGCGCAGCCACTGACAAGCCGAGCTGGTGAATCTGGTAGTCAAACGGCAATGGCTCCATCTCTGCCAGCACTTTCTGAACACTCGGCTCAGCCAGTTTGCCAGTCAGAAACAGTATCTTTTCTGTCATTTATTGCTGATTTCTTGTAATCGTCGTTGCAGCGTTTGGGCCAATTGCTCGGCACTTTCAACCACCGTTGTTGCTTCAAATGTCTTCAAGCTTTCGGTATGTGCCAAATCAATCTTGCGCGGCCACAACCGAACAATTCTGTCAGGTGCGGGCGTATCGACTTCGGGCTCGGCGTCACAGGCCAGAACAATGCTTGGTATTCGACATTTGCCGGCTTGAGCGTAGACGTTGGTGACCAGTGTGTCAGAAATGCCCAGCACCATTTTTGCCACAGTGTTTGAGGTTGCAGGCGCAACCACCAGCGTGTGGTAATCACCTCGATAAAACAAACCCACAGGCGGCGCACTGGCAGCCCTGTCACGATATACTCTGCCTGTCGCATTGAGCGCCTTTGGATCGTGACCGTACATCCTGATCACTTCCTCACCTGCACGACTGTAAAACAGATCCACATCCTCGAGTTCACGAATGATTTCCAGGCACTCTTCGAGATAATGTCCTGAGCCGGTCACGGCCCATGCCAGACGCGGTTTTTCCGGCTTTGCCTGCATTTGTAAACCCTATTGAATGATCCAGGTCATGAATTTTGCCAGAGTCACCGCGCCGAGTAAAAATAAGATAGGTTTTGCAAGACTATTCAGGCTAGAATGAACTGAATTTCTTATTACTCACAATGGAATGAACTGGAGCTGCACGTATGTCAGAACGCATCCCCAAAATCGTCGTCGTCGGTGGTGGTGCCGGCGGTCTTGAACTGGTCACCAAACTCGGAAAAAAACTGGGCAAAAAAGGTAAAGCAGAAATCACCCTGGTTGACAGCACCAGTACACACATCTGGAAACCCTTGCTGCATGAAGTCGCAGCAGGCACGCTGGATTCACACGAAGATGAAATCGAATATCTCAGCCAGGCCAACTGCAGCGGCTTTCGTTTTCGCATGGGCAAAATGGACGGCCTGGATCGCAAAAACAAGCAAATCTCTCTTGCGCCGACGATTAACAAGGAAGGTCTTGAAATTATTCCTCGCAGACACTTTGACTACGACTATCTGGTCATTGCGGTTGGCAGTGTCAGCCATGACTTTGGCATCAAAGGTGTCAAAGATCATTGCTTGTTTCTGGACACTACCAAACAGGCGGAAACTTTCCAAAACAAATTGTTGCAAGCTTATCTGCGCGCCCATACACAGGGCAGGCCGCTGGATGAGGGCCAGCTAAATATTGCTATTGTTGGTGCCGGCGCAACTGGTGTTGAGCTCTGCGCACAGCTTTACGAGGTATCACACCTGCTGACAGCTTATGGTCTTGATGAAGTCAAACCTACCGACGTAAAAATCACACTGATTGAAGCTGCCGATCGCATTTTGCCCGGCCTCCCAGAAAACATCTCTGCTGCAGCTCATGAAGAACTCAGCAAACTTGGCGTAGAGGTGCTGTCAGGCGAGCGTGTTGTCGAAGTGACGCCCGACAGCATCAAAACAGAAAGCGGCAAGGTTGTACCGGCACCCATCAAAGTCTGGGCAGCAGGCATCAAAGCGCCTGAATTCCTCAAAGACATTGCTGGCCTTGAAACCAACTGGATGAATCAACTGGTTGTTCGACAGACGCTACAAACCACGCTTGATGATGACATCTATGCTATTGGTGATTGCTGTGCCTGCAAATGGCAAGGTCACGACGAAAATGTTCCGCCGCGTGCCCAAGCAGCGCACCAAATGGCCAGCCTGGTCTACAAATCCATTCGCATGCGCATGGCAGGCAAAGAAGCCCCGGAATATCACTATCATGATTATGGCTCGCTGGTTTCGCTCGGACGCTACGGAACCGTCGGCAATCTGATGGGCAATCTCAGCCGCGGCAGCATGATGATCGAAGGCCTAATGGCAAGAATGATGTATTTGTCGCTGTACAAAATGCATCAAGTCGCTTTGTTTGGTCCGTTCAGGGTGTTAATGCTGTCACTTTCACACCTGTTTCGACGCAGCGTGCATCCAAAGATCAAACTTCACTAGTAGTGATGCTTCTGACAGTCACAAAAAAGGCCTTTTCAGGCCTTTTTTTGCTTTCTACTGTATGCAAAGAGCTAAAACAGTTTAATCACGCTTAAAGCTCATTCGGTCAAAGATTCCATCGTTATCGATACGATGCTTGATGGCCGCAGCGATGTGCAACACTAACACCGCGATAAAGAGATAGGCCAGCCATTGGTGAATCACGGTAAAGTTCTCGCGCATTGCAGCATCAGCTTCAGCCAGTCGTGGCAAAGTGATGCCCCAGAGGTAGGTATCAAAACTACTGAACATCGATTGCGCGTATCCACTTATCGGCATGGCAATCATCAATGCATACAACAGACCGTGAGTGAAGCTTGAAACCCGTTGCTGCCAGCTTGGTACAAAATCCGGTAACGGAGGAGGGGTGTGGGTCAAACGCCAGCCCACACGAATAAAGATGAGTATGGCAGCGGTAATACCGAGCGATTTATGCAGCAAAAAGTAAAAGGCTCTGACACTTTCTTGACCTTCTGGCAGCTCATCTTGTCTTGGCAGCTCCACCATATAGAGCCCTAAGCCAATCATAAAAAGCACGATAGCGGCAATCAGCCAATGTAATGCCACCTGTACGCGATCATAACGCGCGCTGTTAGTTGTCATACAGATCTCCCTGATTATTATTCTGTTTGGGTGTGTTAATGCTTTTGCTCATTTTAGATGTTCTGACAACAAGCATTGTCAGTAATCATCCTGCCGGAATTGAACTTTCATGCCTGAAACCAAGCAAATATCTCTAACACACCCTAAATAAAAAAGGCCATTCACATAGCCCTTTCTACAACTCCGACCGCACTGGGAGTGAATAATTCCCGCAGAATTGCGGGAACAATTCCTGTACAACTAAATATCGAGGTTTGACGCCTGCAAGGCATTTGCTTCTATGAATTCCCTGCGAGGCTCCACATGATCACCCATCAGGGTATTAAAGGTTTCATCAGCCGCAATCGCATCATGTATCTTTACCTGCAGTAAACGACGCTTACTCTTGTCCATCGTCGTTTCCCACAACTGCTCTGGATTCATCTCGCCCAGACCTTTATAACGCTGAACATGCTGACCGCGTTTGGCTTCTTGTAACAACCACTTCACTACTTGAGCAAAATTGGTGACGGTTTCGCTGCGGTCACCGCGCTCAACTCGCCCCTCACCATCAAACAAGCCATTGATTTTATTAGCAAATGACAATATTTTTTGATATTCAGTACTGGCGAAGAACTCACCCGGAATATGAAACTCAGTTGCAATGCCGTGGCGGCTGAAACTGACGTTGATGTGCGGTACCGGTTCATGGTCGTTCTTCGCGGTCGATAAATCAAAGCGTGTGCCGGTTGGCATGCCTTTATTCAGACCTGTGGCAATATTATCTAACCACTGCTGCATCGCCGAGCTATCGCCCAGTTCTGGAATAGCTGGCTGATATATTAACTGCTCAAGAAACGCCGGGTAGTAATGATTCGACAATCGGGTGATGATTGACGTAATCGTCTGATACTCGGCGACCAATTGTTCCAGCGCATTGCCTTCAATGGCTGCTGCATTTGCAGAAGGGTAGAGTGCAGCATTGGTCAAAGCCACCTCGGTCAGATAACGCTCCATTTCGTTATCATCTTTTAAATAACGTTCCTGCTTACCTTTTTTGATTTTGTAGAGCGGTGGCTGTGCAATATAAACATGACCTCGCTCGATCAGCTCCGGCATTTGTCTGTAGAAAAATGTTAACAACAAAGTTCTGATATGCGATCCGTCCACATCCGCATCAGTCATAATGATGATGTGGTGGTAACGCAGTTTTTCAGGATCATATTCATCACGACCAATGCCACAACCCAGCGCAGTAATCAGCGTTCCGACTTCTGCAGAACTGATCATCTTGTCAAAACGCGCGCGCTCAACGTTAAGAATTTTTCCTTTCAACGGCAGGATGGCCTGCGTTCTTCTGTCGCGGCCTTGTTTGGCGCTACCACCCGCAGAGTCACCCTCCACCAGGAACAATTCTGAGAAAGCAGGATCACGCTCTTGGCAGTCAGCTAATTTACCGGGCAATCCTGCAATATCAAGCACACCTTTGCGGCGTGTCAGTTCCCGTGCTTTTCTTGCGGCGTCTCTTGCTCTTGCCGCCTCAACCATTTTGTTGGCGATGAGTTTTGCGTCTGACGGGTTCTCCAGTAGGAAATCCTGGAAGTGTTCATTGACCAATGATTCAACAATCGTTCTCACTTCAGAAGACACCAGCTTGTCTTTGGTTTGTGATGAAAACTTCGGGTCAGGAACTTTGACGGACAAGACAGCGGTTAATCCCTCACGCGCATCATCGCCGGTTGTTGTCACTTTTGATTTCTTTGCCAGACCTTCGCTTTCGATGTATTGATTCAACGTTCTGGTCAGTGCCGCACGAAAACCGGCTAAATGGGTACCGCCATCGCGTTGTGGAATATTATTGGTAAAACAGTAAATGTTTTCCTGATAGGAGTCGTTCCACTGCATTGCCAACTCCACGACCACGTCATCTTTAAGGCCGCTGACACTGATAATGCTCTCATGAATCGATGTTTTATTTTTATTCAGATGCTGAACAAAGGCATTGATACCACCTTCATAGTGGAATACTTCTGACTTCTCATCACGCTCATCTGTCAGGACAATTCGTACACCTGAGTTGAGGAAAGCCAGTTCACGGATTCTCTTAGCCAAAATCTTGTAGTCAAACGTGACGTTGGTAAAGGTATCTTCACTCGGCCAGAACTGGATTTTTGTACCGGTGCTTGCTGTATCTTCAAAGGCTGTCAGTGGCGCTTCCGGAACGCCATGTCGATAGGTCTGGCGATATACTTTGCCTTCCCTTTGAATTTCCATTGTCAGTTTTTTTGACAAAGCATTTACAACGGATACCCCCACACCATGCAATCCGCCTGATACTTTGTATGAATTATCATCAAACTTACCGCCCGCATGCAGCACCGTCATGATTACTTCCGCTGCGGAAATACCTTCCTCTTCATGAATATCTACAGGGATACCACGGCCATTATCTTCAACCGACACCGAATCATCTGGATGAATGCGGACATTTATCTCGCTGCAATATCCAGCCAATGATTCGTCGATGGAGTTATCCAGCACCTCAAAAACCATGTGGTGCAGTCCAGTGCCATCATCTGTGTCACCAATGTACATACCCGGCCGTTTTCTGACTGCATCAAGTCCTTTCAGAACCTTAATGTTGGACGAATCATACGTTGGGTTGTTTTCATTGCTCATAAATAATCCATTCCATGATGTGGATGAAGTTCAACCTGTCATTCTACTATGGATCGCCGCTTGTTGACAGTCAGCCATCAACTTGTTAGCCGACCCTGTTCCACGTGAAACAATTTTGAATTTTCTTTGGAGTGTACCCAGCTTCGAAGCTCACTGTTGGTACTGGTAATGAAGGACTGTACGGACGACCGTTGAATATAGTCGAGCAAGGTTATTTGATGGCTTTGGTCTAATTCTGAACTGACATCATCGATCAGTAACACACCGGTCTGATTGTTCTGCTCATGAATAATTTTCAGCTGGGCCAGGCTGATTGCTAGAAAGAAAAGCTTTTGCTGACCTCTCGACAATAGCTCTGCAGGATCCGCATCGTTTATCTTCAGCGTCCAATCACAAGCATGCGCACCATAACGCGTGTAACCGTGTTGCTGATCTTTTTCTATATTAGCGAGCAGCACATCGGTCAGATTCTCATTCTTCGGCCAGCCGATGCTAAACGCGAAGTAATATCTGCATCAGCGAAGGCCGGGCACAAGTGACCGAATAACACTTCGAATTCACTTCTTAGCCTTTCAAGATATCGTGACCGATGTTCTGTCAGTGCTAATCCGTGTCTGTTTAGATAATTATCCCACAGCAACAATTCATCTCTTTTTGAACGATTTTTCAATGCCGCATTACGTTGCTGTAATGATTTTTTATAGGATTGCCAGTGATAGTTATATTCTGGTTCCACGTGGAACACACCCCAATCTATCAACCGACGGCGGTATTTCGGGCCGAGTTCAAAGAATTGATGACAATTTGCCGGGATATACTGAATGGGTAATTGTGTGGCCAGATCAGATAAACGCTTCAACGGTGTATGGTTCAGACGAATCTGCAAACCGTTACTTAAGTGAAACTGCAGGCCGACCGGTGTATTGTCATCACATCGGGCAATCACTTGGAGCTGTGACTGCTGATGTTGGATCAGATGTTTGAGGGATCGGCTACGAAAAGATCGCCCCAAGCCGAGCAGGTAGACGGCTTCAAGAATACTTGTTTTTCCAGAACCGTTTTCGCCAACAATCATGTTGACCGAGGTCTCAGGAACAAGCTCCATCGAACTGATATTACGAAAATGATTAAGCTTCAGTGATAGCAGCATCAGTGCAAATCAAATCCAGGAGAGTGTGTCCATGCCTCAGACATTAACCATCTGCTTTAAGAGTGCCTGCCTTTCTTGAGTCAAATCGCCACTCAGTGCAAAACCAGTTAAACGATTGCTAGCATCATGATATAGCGCTCTGAGACCAGCGCCGGCGTTTGATGTCTCAACAACTTCAGTTATCGAGCTGTTATGATTTTTAAGCGCAGTGAAGACGATAGGGTAAGCAGGTGTTTTTACCACAATTGGCATCACCGGATAGTTAACCCGGACTGGCTGCCCAGTCAATGTGCTCGCCAAACTTCTGGCAGCATGCATGATGGGCATAACGTACTTCTGATTAACACCACACACAGCAGCACAGTCACCAATGGCATAAATATCAGCAACACTGGTTTGCAAAAAGCCGTCAGTGAGAATAGCATCAGAGACGTCTATTCTCGCTTGAATCGCCAGTGTTAAATCGACCTCCAGACCTATCGCCAATAACACAAGATCCGCATCAAACTGATGAGTGTCCAGCTTAATATGTAAAGCATCACCGGAAGTATCGCGCTCAATCGCCTGAACACTGCTTTCACAATGCCACTGCATACCGAGCAACTTGAGTTTATCAAGAAGCGCTTCAGACATCGCTGAAGGAATAACCTTGTGCAATGGTAGGGGCGTATTGGAGATTAAAGAGACCTGCTTGCCAGCGACCAATACATCATTGGCGAACTCACAACCAATCAGTCCGGCGCCAATAACACACACATGCTCGCAAGAGCTAAGCCGCTGGTGAAAGGCTCTGTAATGTTCGAGTGAATTGACGCTGAGAACATCGTCATCTGCAACATCAATGTGAACCGAATCAGGAAGCTGTCGTGGCCTTGCGCCAGTCGCCAACACGAGCTGCTGATATTGAATGCGCTCACCTGAATCGAGAAGCAGCTCATGAGACTCTGGCAACAACCCAATAACCTTACTATTGTTGATGATATTAAGTTGATATTTTTCTGCCATTTCGCTGGCAGAAGACTGAGCAAGTCGTTCCGGTGATTTTTGCTGGCTTAACGCATTGGACAGCATTGGTTTTGAATAGAAACAACCATCATCTTCAGTAATCATCAGCAACGGTTGTGCCGCATCAAGCTTTCGTATTTCTTTAGCCAGCGTATATCCCGCCAGCCCTGTGCCGATAATGACAACCGGCGGGCGATGTATGGTCACTGTGACTAGATCTCAATCATCTCAAAGTCATCTTTACCGACGCCACATTCGGGGCAGACCCAATCATCTGGAATGTCATCCCAGCGAGTGCCCGGCGCAATGCCTTCTTCAGGCAGACCTTTTGCTTCGTCGTAGATAAAACCGCAGACAACACACTGCCATTGCTTCATTTTATTTCTCCATCAAATCAATCAGACAATATGCAACCATCTTGCATAAAGCACAATTGGATGTCAGTTATTTAATTCGCAGTGACAGTTTAGTTTCTGTGCTAGTGTATGTCTAACAGATGATTATCCTTTTTTTAATTAGGTTTTTTCGATTATGAAACTGCCGACACTTCGCCAATTACATTACTTAACTGCGGTGATAGATGAAAAGCACTTCGGCAAGGCCGCTGAGCGTTGTCATGTCACTCAATCAACACTAAGCGCCGGTATTCAGGATCTTGAAGATTTACTTGAAGTAAGCCTGCTGGAGAGAACCAATCGCAAGGTATTAAGTACACCAATAGGCGAGGAAATCGCCGCCAGGGCGCGGCAGATTCTCTCATTGAGCGAAGACCTGGTTGATCTGGCTCAAGCCGAGAAAAACCCGATGTCCGGGCGTATCAGAATTGGTTTGATTCCGACTATCAGTCCTTTTTTGCTGCCAAAAACCTTGCCGGTGATTCGGCGTGAACTGCCAGATCTGGAATTGATCCTGGTGGAGGATCAATCCGAGCGCTTATTGGATCAACTTGAAGCCGGCAATGTCGATGTTGTGATTCTGGCGTTTCCGTTTAACATCCGAGGCTTGAATCAGCGAAAAATTTTCAGTGAGCGCTTCTGGATTGCCTTGCCTAAAGACCATCGTCTATGCAAACAGGAGCAGATAAAAGCCGAAGAAATCCCGGTTAAGGAGTTATTGCTACTGGCTGAAGGGCACTGTCTGAGAGAGCACGCCTTGAGCGCCTGCGAGTTACCTTTGTCAGCGCAGCGACGCAGTGTTCAGGCGACCAGTCTTTACACACTGATTGAAATGGTGGCCAGTGGCATGGGTATAACCCTTATCCCGGAAATGGCGGTTAACTCAGACATGGTCAAACATGCCGATATTTGTCTGAAACCTTTAAAAAGCGCCGCTGTGCAAAGTGAGCGTGAAATCGGTCTGGTCTGGCGGCCAAGCTTTAGAAGAACCCGAACACTGGACCGGTTAACAGAAATTCTCGGATCCGTTGATCTTTCATAGTTGCTTTGTTTCACTGGGTGAAGGCAACAAAACTTAAGCTTGAAATATCACTCTGAGACGGCATAAAAACGACGCACCTCATTAAACAAGCGATGCACTGCCAGTGAGGTGAAGGGTGGATTCATTCGGGCGTATACCCGACCCTTGGGATCAACCAGATACAAACTATGATGCTGATGAACTTGGCCGGTAGCATCCTCAAAGAACCAAAAATCAAAGGTTTTACCAAGCGAGGCCAACAGCACCGGATCGGCAATCGCCTCTGTGCTGCTTTGTGCAAGCGAGTCTGGCAACAAAAGCGACTGCTCCAGATCATGTATTCGCACCAGTAATATCTGCACGTCACGATCGGCTATTCTGGCAGCAAGGTTCTCAAGCACACTGAACACCGCGAGACAGTCCGGGGCACACTGCTGATGCGAGAAATAAACAAAACTCCATTTGTCATTAAACCAATCAGCCGTCAAAGCATAGCCATCATCACGACGCAGCAATATTGACGGCAGCTCGGCAGGAGGAGACAGCAGATAAGGTTTAAGCTGTTCGGGCAGGATTCGATGATCCACAGGCGGTTGCTGCGCTTGCAGCATAAAGCCCAGCAGGACCGCTACAATGAGCAGATATATCAGCAAAAAAACGCTTAGAATTGAAGTTTTTGATCAAACCTTGCATGGGCCTATTCATGGATAACTTGGCAAGATGCCACCAATACAGTGACGCGCGAAATGGCTGAAAGATTATTCCGCTCGACCGCCATCGTCAGCTGTATGACCTTTTTATCTCGTATTCTCGGCTTTTTACGCGACATTGTCATTGCCCGAATGTTTGGCGCAGGAATGGGGGCTGACGTATTTTTTGTCGCTTTCAAAATTCCGAACTTTCTGCGAAGACTGTTTGCTGAAGGGGCATTTTCACAGGCCTTTGTTCCGGTTCTGGCTGAATACCGCCAGCGAGGTGAGCGGGATCTGCGCGAGCTGATTCACCACACCAGCGGCACCTTGTTCACCATTTTATTTGTAATCACCTTGATTGGTGTGCTGGCATCGCCTTTGTTAATCATGCTGTTCGCACCTGGCTTTATCAGCGAACCGGAAAAGCTTGATCTGGCCAGTCAAATGTTGGCCATCACCTTCCCTTATCTGTTGTTCATATCGCTGACCGCCTTGTCAGGCTCCATTTTGAATGCTTTTGGCAAGTTTGCCGTGCCCGCGTTTACGCCGGTATTTTTGAATATCTCCTTAATCGCCGCCGCAATCTGGCTGGCACCCATACTTGATGAGCCGGTAAAAGCGCTGGCCTGGGGCGTCTTTATCGGCGGTATTGTGCAGCTGTTATTTCAGTTGCCGTTTTTGTTAAAAATTCACATTCGCCCAAAACCGCGATGGGGCTGGCGACACGAAGGCGTGCAGAAAATTCTTCGCCTGATGCTGCCGGGCATGTTTGGTGTCTCAGTGGCGCAGATTAACTTGCTGCTGGATACCATTCTGGCGTCCTTTCTGGTCACCGGCAGCATCTCATGGCTGTATTACTCAGATCGCCTGGTCGAGTTCCCTCTGGGGGTATTTGGAATTGCCTTGGCAACCGTTATCCTGCCCAGCCTGTCTCGCCAACATGCCAGTGATTCAGTGCAAAGCTTCTCAGATACCATCGACTGGGCTTTACGATGGGTGTTATTGATTGGTGTACCGGCGGCGATAGGACTGATTCTGTTGGCAGAACCGTTGCTGGTGACGCTATTTCAGTATGGGGAGTTTACCCGTTACGATGCTCATCAATCCTCGCTGAGCCTGATGGCCTATGGACTTGGACTGCTGCCGTTTATTTTGATTAAAGTGCTGGCTCCGGGTTTTTTTGCACGGCAAGACACTAAAACACCGGTCAAAATCGGCATCATTGCGATGGCTGTAAATATGGTACTGAATATCATTTTGATGATCTATCTGGCGCATGTCGGGCTGGCACTTGCGACCGCATTATCGGCCATGCTCAACGCCGGACTTTTGTATATCGGCCTGCGTAAACGCAATGTCTATCAACCGGCAGCGGGCTGGTTAAAATTCACGGCCAAACTGGTCCTTGCCACCACAGGCATGATTGCCGTGCTGATCTGGCTGACACCGCAAATTGGTGACTGGCATGAATGGTCTGGCAGACTGCGCTTTCAAGTGCTGATGGGGCTGATCGCGGCATCGGCCATTAGTTACTTTGTGCTGTTGCATTTGCTGGGCATACGAGTGAAAAGCCTCATTCGCCCCAGACAGCGTGATTTCTAAACAAAAAAAAGGCCCTCCGAAGAGGGCCGATGGAGTTGCGAGAGGACTCCAAAAGCTAACTAGAAGCGGCGACCAATACCTACGCCCCAGACAAACGGGTTGATGTCTGCATTGATTTTTGCCCTGCCAACCGCGGTGTTTTTGAAGCGGGCAGTGGTATCGATATCCAGGTATTTGACGTCAAAGTTGATGAACCAGTCCTGGTTGATAGCCACATCCACACCGGCTTGCGCTGCCCAGCCCCAGGAGCTGCTCAGGCTGACTTTTGCGCCGTCCTGATAGATGGCTGAGCTTTTGGGCACTTTTTCATTGTAAAAATGTGTGTAGTTGACACCGGCTCCCACATAAGGGCGAACGGTGGCGCCAGGGCGAAAATGGTATTGCAGGGTCAGTGTGGGCGGTAACACACGGGTATCAATTACATTCTTGGAGCCGGGCAGGCCGCCCAGAACTCCACCCACCGCCTTGTTGCCACGGACGGTATGTTTTGAAGTGCCAAGAATTAACTCAACGCCCCAGTTTGGCGTGATCATGTAGGTGATATCCAATTCGGGTACGGTGTCAGAGTCAACACTGACGCCTTTGCCAAGGTTGCCAAACGCTTCAGTGGACAAGCTGCCACTGCTGTCATTGGGATTTACATTAATGATACGACCACGCACCAACCAATCACCGGCCTCATAGGCAAGTACAGGGGTTGTGACCGCAGAAAGGCCAGTAAGCGTTACGATACCGGCAGCAATAAGGGATTTTTTCATTTCGGGCTTCTCCGTTCCATCGCTGTATTACGATTGAATACAATGTTACGGAGCTGACCGATGTTTGCATTGATCCAGGTCAAGAACTCTGTTGTCAGGCTTTAGCCACAGAGTTTTTGCAATGCTTCCAGATCCTCAATGGTGACGCTTTTGCCTTCAAGACGAACCAGCCGATCATCCTGCAGACGGCCGAACAAACGACTGACTGTTTCAACCGCAAGCCCCAGATGATTGGCAATATCGCCTCGAGACATACTCAGTTGAAATTCTGTGGCAGAAAATCCGCGATCCTGGAATCGTCGTGATAAAGACACCAGAAACGTCGCCATTTTTTCCTCGGCGGTTTTTTTACCAAGCAAGACCATCAGATTCTTGTCACTGGATAATTCCTTGCTCAGACGCGACATCATTTGCACCTGCAATTGCGGCATGGCCGCGCCGAACTCCTGCAAACGTTCAAATGGCAACTCGCAGACGCTGCTTGTTTCCAGCGCTTTGGCCGTTGACTGATAGCTTTGTGAGTAGATTGCGTCCATACCAATAAATTCGCCCGGGAAATAAAAACCGGTGACCTGTTCGCGACCGTTGCTGGCTGAAATGGTGGTTTTGAAAGCGCCGCTTCTCACCACATAAATCGATTTGAAGGGTGCCTGACTGTCAAACAAGCTCTGGTTGCGACTGAGGCTCTGGCTACGCTTGATGATTTTGTCGAGCTGGGCCAGGTCATCACTGTGCAGCCCCAATGGCAAACACAGTCTGTACAAAGCGCAAGACTGACAGGCCACATGATGTTCATGTTCAACTTTGGCTAAGTCCCTGAACAGTGGCGCGACATTATTGGCTTGCGTCATGGGCATTCCTGGCTAAAAAGTTCAATTTATAATAACGCTTCAAACCACGGTCTGAAACAGTTATTATTTGTTTTTATTGCACAAACATCAGGAAATATCATGACCGCTCGTAGCGCAACCATTGCGCGTAATACGCTGGAAACCCAAATCGAGGTCTCCATCAACCTTGACGGCAGTGGCCGCTTCTCCTCGCAAACCGGCGTTGCGTTTCTCGATCACATGCTCGAACAAATCGCCCGTCACGGCCTGTTTGACCTTGAAATCAAGGCCAACGGCGATCTGCACATCGACGCTCACCACACAGTTGAAGATATTGGCATCACTATTGGTCAAGCTCTCAAACAGGCGCTGGGCGACAAAAAAGGCGTTGTTCGCTACGGCCATGCTTATGTGCCGCTTGACGAAGCCTTGTCCAGAGTGGCGCTGGATTTGTCTGGCCGACCAGGACTGGAGTTTGATGTCACATTCAACCGTGACAAGATCGGTGACTTTGATGTCGACCTGTTTTACGAGTTCTTCCAAGGGCTGGTCAACCATGCAGCGATGACACTGCACATTGATAATCTGAAAGGCCGTAATGCCCACCACATTGCCGAAACCATCTTCAA
Source organism: Methylophaga lonarensis MPL (assembly GCF_000349205.1). GTDB lineage: Bacteria > Pseudomonadota > Gammaproteobacteria > Nitrosococcales > Methylophagaceae > Methylophaga > Methylophaga lonarensis. The sequence continues at coordinate 17,136 of NZ_APHR01000014.1, forward strand.
AGCCTTTGGCCGAGCACTGAGAATGGCGGTCGCATTGGACCAGCGCGCGCTGGAACAATTGCCATCCACCAAGGGTGCTTTATAATCGGCTAAATCCCGCTTATTACATTCAGGTTTTTGTCAGCTATGCATCGCGTTGCAGTTATTGATTACGGCATGGGCAATCTTCGCTCTGTTTCCAAGGCCCTGGAAGCCGTTGCCAGCGAGCACGAAGTTATCGTGACTGCAGATGCAAAAGCGATCAGCAATGCCTCACATATCGTTTTCCCGGGTGTTGGTGCCATTCGTGACTGCATGAGCACACTGCAACAAACTGGCCTGGACGATATTGTCAGAACCGCTGCAGCCAGCAAACCCTTTCTGGGCATTTGCCTGGGCATGCAGGCACTGATGAGTCACAGCGAGGAAAATTCCGGCACCGAGGGGCTGGGCATCATTCCCGGCAATGTGCGTCATTTTGATCAAGCGGCAGCTCAGGGCTTAAAGTCCCGCACATGGGCGTGAAT
>NZ_APHR01000015.1 GCF_000349205.1 Methylophaga lonarensis MPL
GTCTCTTTTCTGGCCTGTTTTCAGGTGGTTCAACGCACTTTGTAGAGTGTACTGGCACCCVGAGAAGAGGGGTTACGAACCTGGATGTCGCGCACAACAAAGGTGCGTCATCCATTTCGATGACCATGCCGCGTTTTAATTCACTGGCTTTTGGCATTGCTGATATCCACCGTAAAAAAACCGCCAATTATAGCTGAACAGGGGCTCAGGTAAGCTGTTGTTGCTCTCTGATTGAACCTTGGTACATAGGCACCGAGGATTTGAAAAGTTATCATTTTGTTGTGGCTTTTAGCGAGCCTTGTTCATTCACTCATGTTGTCTCACCCATTTGGGACATTTTTTAAAACTAGCGATTTTTTAATTCTGTCCCGGATGACCTATTAATGCCCTTGATGTTGCCAAAAAGAAATTTCCGCATTTCCATTCGACAAGCGGTGATTAGCGTATTTTTATTATCAACCTTACTGATCGCCACGCTGGTGACCGGATTGCAGTACTATTTCAACCGTGCGATTGCCACAGAATCTACATTGCTTGCCTATCAGCACACTGCCAAGGGAACTCGAGACTATCTTGAGAATATTGATAAAAAAGCCATATCTGTCACGCGCCTGTTATCGCAGTATCCTCGGCTTACTTCCGGCAATAACATCAGTACACAAGCTCGTGACTTGTTTGCGGAGGTGATGCTTGATAACCCTATCTTCTATGCAATTTATGTCGGCTTTAACAACGGTAATGTCTATCAGCTGGTCAATCTGGAAGCACATGATGGTATTCGACAGCAATTAAGAGCTGAACCAGCAGATCGTTGGGCCATTGTCAGTGTCAGCAGTCAGTCTGGTGAACGTCAACGTCGTTTTGAATACTTTGATGCTGAGTTTAATCGCCGTGATACCAGACAGCACCCGGTTGATTATGACGCTAGTAAGCGTAGCTGGTTTACTCAGGCCGTTCCCGGTAGTGTTCATAAGACGGATCCCTACTTGCTACAGCATTTGCAGACACCGGGACGCACTTATTCCACTCGTATCAGTGAGCAAAATGCAGTGATTGCGGTGGATATCACCCTTGCTGCACTGGAGACTTTTTTACAATCACAAGAGTTGAGCGAAACCAGCGAGATATTCCTCTATCAAGCGACTGGTGATGTGATAGCTTCCAATCAACTGCCGGTGGAGGAAGACTTACCAGAACTGCCTCGACTCGAGCTGACAAATAGCCAACAGCAGCTTATCGACAAAGGTTATTTGCTGGTTTCCAATGAAGTCGATTGGCCGCCGATCAATTTTGCTGTGGCTGGCCAACCATATGGCTATGCCATTGACGTGCTCAAGGCAATTTCTTCAATGACCGGGGTGGAGCTGCGTTTCGTTAATGGCCTGAGCTGGCCCGAAATGGCTTCGATGTTCCTGGCCAACGAACTTGACATCATACAGCCAGTATTTTTTAGTGAAGAGCGACAAATTCTTGGTCGAATGACCGATGCGTTTCTTGAGGTGCCATACGGAGCGATAACTCGAAGGGGCAGCGCAGATATTAGCGAGTTTTCTCAATTAAACGGGCACATCGTCGCGATTCCTCGTGGCTGGTCACTGATTGGCAATTTGCAAAGACTGTTTCCAGAGATAGATATTCTGGAAGTCGATAGTGTGAGCGATATGTTTCGGGCGGTAAGTCAAGGTGAAGCCTATGCAGGCGTAGATAGCGCTATCGTACTGGCGCATACCCGACAACAGTTCTTTCTGGAAGATATTCAATTGCACCAACCGCTGGATCCTGGCGCGGCGGCCTTGCCCACCAGTCTGCACTTTCTGGTTGCTCGAGATAAATCGCCTCTGACAGATGTTTTTAATCAGGCAATAAGTGCTATTCCAGCGTCGTTCTGGCAGAAGCTGCAGCAAAAATGGTTACAGCCAGAGATGCAGGCCAGGCACTACCATGGCGTTGTGCCCTATGCCGAACTCATGCATCCCGATGTGTTGCAGCAGCATGATGATTTGCGAATGATCGACATCGCAGGGGAAACATATTTTGTCTATCTCACCCCAATAGGTGGGCAGCATAGTCACCAGGAATATTTTGCTATTTTGACACCAGCCAGTCTGGTAATGGCACCAGTACTGTCGCGACTCAAAACGTCGATTGCACTGACTATTCTGGCCTTATTGATATTGCTGCCATTTATCTGGTTGTTCGCTTCACCCCTAATCAAACAGATAAGAGCATTGCTGGCTGATAGTGAAAAAATAAAGCAACGCGCTTATGCGCAAGTCAGTCAGGTGGATAGCCGAATTACGGAAATACGGGACTTGGCCAGTTCTATGATTTCCATGTCTGAATCAATACAACGCCATGAAGCTGAGCAGGTGGCGCTGATGGAATCTTTCATAGAGCTGATCGCCCAAGCCATTGATGATAAATCACCCTACACCGCAGGCCACTGTGCTCGCGTGCCTGAGCTGGCATTTATGCTGGCCGAAAAAGCGATTGAATCTGATGTATCAGCCTTTAGAGATTTTCGCTTCGAAAATGAGCAGCAATGGCGTGAATTTCGGATTGGTGCCTGGCTACATGACTGCGGCAAGATCACCACGCCGGAGCATATCATTGACAAAGGCACCAAGCTGGAAGCGATCTATAACCGAATTCATGAAGTACGCATGCGATTTGAGGTGTTATGGCGTGATGCTGAAATACAGTATTGGAACAAGCAATCTCAATCGCCTGAGAAAAAGACAGAACATCTCCAAGCGCTTGAGCGTCAGCAACAGCAACTTCAAGCAGATTTCGAGTTTATTGCTGGCCTGAATATCGGCGGAGAATCGGTCACCGAGGAGGATTTAAAGCGACTTGAACAGTTGGCAGAAATCACCTGGCAGCGGCATTTTGATGACCGATTGGGTCTATCACCTGTTGAAGAAGCTCGATATGTTTCAACGGACATCAAACTGCCAACAACCGAGTATCTGCTTGCAGACAAGGCCGAGCACATTATCAAGCGTCAGTACGAGGTGAGCTTTGATCCACGCCTTGGTATTAACATGAAAGTGCCAGAACACTTATATAACCTGGGAGAAATACACAATCTTTCAATTTATCGCGGCACCTTAACCCCGGAAGATCGTTTCAAAATAAATGAACACATGATTAGTACTATCAAGATGCTCGACAGCCTGCCTTTCCCTCCTGAACTGGCGCGTGTACCGCGCTATGCATCAACACATCACGAAACGCTCACAGGCAGTGGCTATCCCCGAGGCTTGAAGGCAGAGGATCTCTCTATCCCGGAACGTATCATGGTACTGGCTGATATTTTTGAAGCACTGACCGCGGCAGATCGCCCCTATAAACGCGCCAAACCTGTCAGTGTGGCTATCGACATACTGCATTCAATGGTTGAAAACCAGCATGTTGATCGAGATGTATTTGAGTTATTTCTGCGCTCAGGCATTTATCTGCATTATGCCCAACGTTTCCTGCCCGAAGAACAGATCGATGAGGTCGATATCAATCAATATTTTTCTCAATGACAAAGTCCAATCATAGGTAGGCGTATAATCCAGCTTTAGTTTTCAAGAGACTGTATCGGTTATGGCAATTCAGTGGTTTCCTGGTCATATGCACAAAGCCCGGCTGGAAATGCAAAAGGTTCTGCCGCAGGTGGATTTGATCATTGAGATCTTGGACGCCAGGATTCCGTTCAGCTCTGCCAATCCAATGCTGGAAAAGCTGCGTGGCGACAAGCCTTGCATCAAGGTGCTGAATAAGGCTGATCTGGCCGATCCTGAACTGACCGAACAGTGGCAGCAGTATCTTGAATCACAACAGGGTGTGAAAACCCTGACGATGACAGCGACTAACGATAATCGTCGCTCTGATCTTATTCAACTGTGCTTGAAGCTGCTGCCGAACAAGCTGGATAGCGCCAAGAAAATTCAGGCCATGATCATGGGCATTCCCAATGTTGGTAAATCAACGCTGATCAACACGCTGGCGGGCCGGCAGATTGCAAAAACAGGCAATGAACCTGCTATCACCAAAGGTCAGCAACGAATCAAGCTGGATGAATCGATTGTCTTGCATGATACGCCGGGTGTGCTCTGGCCCAATCTCGAAAACCAACCGAGCGCCTATCGTCTGGCAGTGACGGGGTCTATCAAGGAAACAGCCTTTGAGAATGACGATATTGCACTTTTTGCCGTCGAATATCTCAGTCAGGCGTATCCTCAGCGACTGCTCGACCGTTATCAACTGGACCAATTAACCGATTCAGCACTGCTGACGCTTGAACAGATAGCCGCCAAACGTGGTTGCCTGAGAGCCGGTGGGCATATTGACTTGCCCAGAGTCAGTAAAATTCTGGTCAGTGAGCTTCGTAGTGGTCAACTGGGTGAGCTGACACTTGAAACACCAGAGATGATGTTGCGTGAACTTGAAGCGGTTGAGCTGCTGCGTGAGGCAAAGGCTGCAAAAAAAGCTGAACGAAAACAAAAGAGCAAACGCAGATAGAACCAAAGCTTGTGATCAGCAGTCGGTTTATTAATAAGAATGTTCATCTCTTCATGGGAGGCGCTATGAAAAAATTTTTACTGTTATTCGTTGCAGTCGCTATGGCTGGGTGTGCCAGTTCGCCTTCCATTCATCGTGCACCTGCAAATGATCTGCAATTGACTCAGGTGCTCAGCAATGTGAATGCTGCTCAGAATCAAGTGATTCGATGGGGCGGTGCCGTTGTCGAGGTTAACAACCAGTCCGATTTTGCTGAGCTGACTCTGGTTCAGTTCCCACTGAACCGGATTGGCAAACCGGTGGCAACCTTACAGAGTGATGGGCGTTTTATTGTTCGTACAGATCAGTTTCTGGATCCACTGATTTATCATTCTGGCGCCCTAGTGACAGTGTTGGGAACCGTGTCAGATCTTCGAAGTGTTACCGTGGGCGAGCGAACCCTTCAACAGCCGGTTATCGAACTACAACAGGTGCATGTCTGGCCAGATAACTATGGTGATAGACAACATCCATACAATCCCAAGCATGATGCACCTTTCCTGGGATATGGCTATTACGGAACCGGTTCTTATTCACCGTAAGGATAGAAAATATTTCCAATCTAAATGAAAATCATTTGCATTTAAGTTTTCTTGGGACTATACTGCATTCCATCAGCATCAGTTATGAGGGAATGCGCGATGCCAAACCAAAGAAACAAAGGCAAGTCAGTCCACCTTGCTATTGACAGGCAGAGACTTGAATCCCTAATCAAACAGGGAAAACTACATGCCGATGACTTCAGTTGCCTGGATAGACAATCCAAGCAAACCGTCTGGGGCGTATTACTTAGCACCGCAGCCAGTAACATACGCGCTGTATGAACCAGCTACAGATCAACCATGATGGCAATGAAGCCCTGATCCTGTCTGCAACTCAGCATCTGGAAGCGCTGTATCGTCAACATGCCAGCCCCTGTCTAGCGCTGCAAATCGCGCGTAATTATCGATTGTTGCTGACTCAGGACGAACACCCATTGAAAAAACAGTATTGGCGAGCGCTTTCACAACGATGGCTGTTGAGTTACCAGTGTCATCGTGGTCGCCAATCTCGCTGGGTGATCCAGGAAATTTTTTGAATCTCGGCTTCAACCACAAAAGGATAATTTATGGCCAGCTCATCCTGCCAACCGGAAACAATTTTAAATTCGAAGACCTGCGATATTCAGTATTGCCCCGATTGCGGAATGATTCATCTGAATATGGGATCGATCACTGTTCGCATGTCAGAGCAGCACTTTGCCAATTTTGCCATTGATGTCAGCAAAGGGCTGTTCAGTATGCGTCAGCGAGAGCAATCGGTGCCATCAAGAATGTTGATGTGAGCAAAACAACAAGTTGTTCCAATGTTTACGGTGTATGAGGAGTAGGGAATTACTCCTATATTTTCAAAATGGATTTGATTCGAGCGCTTTATTTGTAATAATAATAAATTATATAAGGCAATTTTATTTTAATAATCAATGTTGTGCACAACATGGAGTTGTGAAATTTTTGACTTTGGGAGTTAAGTGCGATGTCAGAATTCAATAATCTGAAACTTGATAATCAATTATGTTTTGCCCTTTACAGTGCTACCAATGCGATCACGCGTTTATACCGTGAGTTGCTCAAGGACTATGACCTGACCTATCCGCAATACCTGGTCTTGCTGGTATTGTGGCAGCAGGATGGTGTTCCGGTGAAAACGCTGTCTGAAAGGCTGAAGCTGGATACAGGCACCCTGTCTCCGCTGATTAAACGACTGGAAAAGAATGGTTTTATCGTGCGTAAGCGCAGTGAAGTCGATGAACGCATGGTACATGTCCACTTGACCCAGCATGCCAAAGCGATTGAGCCAGCGGTTGCTAATATTCAGCATCAGGTCGCTTGCCACACCAACCTTAACAATCATGACTTCTTTGAACTACTCAACCGACTCAACAAACTGGCAGAGGACTTGGTGGATAGAGACAGATTGAAGATTGCCAGTTGAGTACCGAAGTGAATTATTTGTCCCTGCGCACTTAACAACCAGACCAACTAGCTGTGCTAACGCCTTCCTGTGAATTCAGGAGGGCGTTTTTGTTTGGTGTTCCCGACGCTCTCTTTTACATGGCCCCCAGGTGGAGCAACAGATGGCGAGACGCAGATTGCCATGCAAATCCTGATTAAATCACGACAAGTTAAAAGAGATAATAAAATGTTTGTGTATCTAAATGCGAAGTATTATCATTAGCATGAAACTTAACTTATCTTAACAATCAGGAGTGATCATGCTAATCAAGAAACGGAGTGTTCTACTGGTTTCGGCTGTGCTGATGTCATCAGCGGCTGTTGCGGAAAACACCAACCAGGAACCACAACAGCTGACAGCAAGCCGCTTTAATATGCCAGCCCTGGAAGTGGTCGGCACGCAAGAAGACAGTATTGAACGACAGATCGGTGCAGTCGTTATTATCGACCGTGAACAGATTGAACGTATTCAGCCAACCTCTACCCAAGATGTGCTTCGTGGCGTTCCCGGAATTAACGTTAACTCAGAGGATCCGACCGCAGTCGTCAGTAATATTGGCCTGCGAGGATTGTCGGCAAGCGAGCAAAAAACACTGATTCTTGAGGATGGTGTACCCGTCGCGCCAGGTCTCTTTATCGGTAATGAACGATACTTTAACCCGCGCATCCAGCGCATGCAGGGTGTTGAAATTCTTAAGGGGTCATCGTCTCTGCGTTACGGGCCTTCAACCATTGGTGGCGTAATTAACTACAAAACCAAGACGCCTGATGATGGCGTTGCTATCTCTACCAGAGTAGGTTCATTCAGCACGCGTGAAGCGACACTGGAAGCCGGTGGTCGTACTGAGTCAGGCGATGCCTTTGCCGGCCTGGTGGCCACCCGGGCGATCAGTGATGGCTTTATGGGCCAAGGCTATCAAATGAATGACATCATGCTTAAAGCGGGTGTTAAATTTAACGAAAATCACAGTGTCGGTATGAAGTATTCGTTTCATGAGAACGAAGCCAACATTTCATATCGTGGTCTGTTACTTGAAGATTACCGCCGTGGAAAAACCTACAACCCGGCACCCGATGATTACTACCTGACCGACCGCAAGGCTTTTGATGTCAACCATGAGTGGCATATCAATGATCGTGCAACACTGACTACCCTCATGTATTGGAGTGAACTGACTCGAGATTATTGGCGTTACTCTGTGAACACCGGTGATTCTAATGCGGCTGGGCGATGGGTTTACACAGACGCACTGACGGGTAACAACCGAAGCTGGGAGCGCTATGGTATTGAGTCCAGATTGGCACTGGATCACAACCTGTTTGGTATCAGTAATGAGGCTGAGTTTGGTCTCAGATTCATGAAAGAAGAATCTGATGACAAACGTGTCAGAGCTACTCGTGAATCAGATCGTGCTGGGAATACGGATCGCTATCAGGTCGATAAGGCTGAGAGTATCGCGGCTTACGTGCAAAATCGTTTTATCATTACCGAGCGTTTTGCGGTCACTCCCGGGCTACGTGTTGAATCTTATGAACAAAAGCGCATTGTTCACAAAGACGATTTAAGTCCGAGTAACATCGGTTCAGCGAAAACAACTAATACAGAAGTGTTGCCAGGTATTGGCGCGACCTATCAGTTGATTCCCGAAGCGCAGATTTACGGTGGAGTTTATCGCGCATTCTCACCTGCATCTAACGGTGCAGCGCTGGATGGTACCAGTGATCAGAAGCTGGACGGTGAACGTGCTGTGAATTATGAGCTCGGTATGCGGGGTGCTGCAGGTCGGTTCAGTTATGACTTAACGGGCTTCTACATGGATTTCAGAAATCAGGTGGTCACTGGCAACAGTGATCCAAATCTGACTCAATCAAATGCTGGCGAAACCCGTCATTATGGTTTGGAAGCAGCGGTTGGTATTGAGCTTGGAGCAGGCTTCAGTGTGGATGCAAATGCAACCTGGGTGCCTTATTCCAAGTTCCGAAGTGGTGATAATCGTGGCAACCGTTTGCCATATGCGCCCAAGTACTTGGCCAATCTGGCTTTGAACTATGATCAAGGTAAGTTCTCCAGCACCTTGGCAGTCCATCATCGCGGTGAGCAGTATGGTGATCCCACTAACCTCAAAGAAATTCCTGCTAATGCGGCTGTAGGAATCTGGGGCGGTCTGATGCCTTCGTACACGGTCTATGATCTGTTTGTTCAATACTCGTTTACTGAGGACTTCAAAGTACGTGGCGCAGTTAAAAACCTGACAGACAAACGTTATATCAGCGGTTTGCGTCAAGGCATTTACCGTGGCGCGGAGCGCTCCTTTGAAGTGGGTTTGGACTACCGCTTCTAATTGCTCATATCAAAAGGCGCGAGAATTTTAATGCGCCTTTTGCTTTAATGAGCAAGTAAAATTTAGCTAGTATTCAGACTTGAAAGGGGCGCTTGCGCCCCTTTTTTGTTGTCAAAAGCGTACTCAGCCGATGACAAGCAACCAGTCATGATATAAAAGAATGGTATTCACCATCCACGGAGTCATGGTTTGCTCTACCTGAAGTTATTTGTCTCTTTGTTGTTATCACTGCTGTTCATTAGTTGGGCAAGCATTGCATTGATGCTGAACCATGCCGAGCGGCTGGGCCTGGATGATCTGTCGCTGACTGGCAAGCGTTTGATGCAGCATTATCAAATTGCAGAGTTTGAGATTGATCGCGCTTATTTGCTTGGCCGTAAGGTGATTGCACAGATTGATCATGTGATCTATGCCGACACACAAGCTGTAATCAGTGAAGTCCGTCCCCTGGTAGGCGGGGTGATGATGGATGAAGTCATGGTACTGGCGACCGATGATTCGCTGATCTTGTTGACTGCAGAAGGGGATTTTCTGGCTCGCTTGGGCGCGGCAGACCGCGTGCCTCCTGAAATTCAGAATATTGGCCTTGCCTATGGTGAGCCAGTGCTGCAAACCCGAAGCGGCATGTGGCGCAGCAATTTTTTACTGGATGACTGGGAAAAGATTGATCTTGCCGGGGTCAGTTGGAGTCAGACCTATGCCATGCCCGACAGTGTTTATGAGGAATATCGGCTGTATTTCGTCGGTCAGGGGATTTCTCTAAGGCAATTATTGAGCGATTTGCAACGTGGCAGATTAACGGTCTGGCTCGGGGTCTGGTTTGCGGATTTATTATGGCTGTTGATGACCGTGTTGGCCCTGTTGTCATTGTGGCGGTGGAGCTTGAACCGACCCTAAGTGTTTTGTATCAATCCAGGAGTGACTTTGAGATCCAGCGCTTTTCCATATTTACCTAAAGATTTCATCGAAACTGAAGAAGGCCTGATATTTGCCGTGATTAGCTATCATGAACATCTTGGCAAGGTAGGCTGCTTTTTGCGCTATGTGAAAACAGACCATGGCTGGCAGAAGGTTGATACCTTACAGGCCAATCGACTGTTGCAAAGACACCATCCCCAATATCTGTATCGATCTCGACAGTTCGATGCTGATTTTCATGCGGTCAATCCTGAAAAAATCATCCACCACTATCAACCCGAAGTGATTTTGCAGCAGCGTTTACTCCATCCACCTGTTGATGCACTGGATCAGAAACTGCGAAATTTGCTGGATATTTTCCGTGCACGTGAAGTCGAAATTAACAAGCTGGGTTTGACCGGATCAATGTTGATAAACCAGCACCGTCCTGACTCGGATATTGATTTGGCGGTGTATGGCCGCGATACATTCAAGCGCACTCGACTCGCAGTCCAGGACGCGGTGAATGCCGGACTGATAGACAAGCTGAGTGAGCAATTGATGTGGGACAATTTTGAGCGTCGGGCTTGTGAGCTGAGTTTTGAAGAATTTTCCTGGCACGAAGCACGCAAATTCAATAAAGCAGCCATCGAGGCAGCAAATTCGATATCGGCATGGTCAGCCTCTCAACAGAGTTGGAAACAGACCACAGACATTACCGAAAACAGGGTACTCGCACGCTTAAAGCCAGAGTGCTTGATGACAGCCAGAGTTTTGATTTTCCGGCGCGATATCGAATTGATAATGCACTGACACCAGAAGTGGTCTGTTTCACGCATACCTATGTTGGACAGGCCGTTGTTGGTGAAGTCATTGAGGTACGTGGCGCGGTGGAATGTGCTGCCTCGGGCACCTGTCGAATTGTCGTGGGCTCTACACGAGAGGCCACGGGCGAATATATAAAGGTATGTAAATCATCATGACCGTAACAGAACAAACAATGGCAGATATTGGGCTGATTGGCCTCGCTGTGATGGGCCAGAATCTGGTCTTGAATATGAATGACAAGGGCTTTTCTGTCGCTGTCTACAATCGTACCACCAGTAAAGTAGATGCATTCCTTGATGGACCCGCCAAAGATACCCGGATTATGGGGTTTCACGATCTCAAGCGCTTTGTTGCTGCGCTGAAAGTACCAAGGCGAGTTATGCTGATGGTCAAGGCCGGCCCCGTCGTGGATCAAATCATTAATGAGCTGGTGCCTTATCTGGAAAAAGGCGACATCATCATTGATGGCGGCAACTCGCTTTATCAGGATAGTGACCGACGTACTCACGAACTGCATCAGAAAGGCATTTTGTTTATTGGCAGTGGCGTATCCGGCGGAGAAGAGGGAGCCAGACACGGACCATCATTGATGCCCGGTGGTAATCATGCCGCCTGGCCTGCCATCAAACCTATTTTTCAGGCCATTTCTGCACAGGTCGAGGGGGAACCTTGCTGTGACTGGGTCGGTAATGATGGCGCCGGTCACTATGTGAAGATGGTTCATAACGGCATTGAGTATGGCGATATGCAACTTATTTGCGAGGCCTATCAGATGATGCGTGAAGGCCTGGGCATGACGGGTGACCAGATTCAGCAGGTGTTTGCCGAATGGAATGAAGGCGAACTGGATTCATATCTTATTGAAATAACAAGAGATATCCTGGGCGTAAAGGACACTGATGGTCAATTGTTGATTGACAAGATTCTGGATACTGCCGGGCAAAAAGGCACGGGCAAATGGACCGGCATCAATGCACTGGAGTTGGGTATTCCGCTGACCTTGATTGGCGAAGCAGTATTTGCAAGGTGTTTGTCAGCGCTCAAAGATGAACGTGTTGAGGCGGCGCAGCAGTTACCTGCTTCAGCCGCTCGTTTTGATGGTGACAAGCAAGAAATGGTCAATGCTATCCGTGACGCGCTGTATGCGTCCAAGATCATCTCTTACGCACAAGGCTATATGCTGATGCGTGAAGCAGCCAATACCTATGGCTGGCAGTTGAATTATGGTGGTATTGCGATGATGTGGCGGGGCGGCTGTATTATTCGCAGCCGTTTTCTGGGCAAGATTCGCGATGCTTATCTGGCCAATCCAGAGTTAAAGAATCTGCTTTTGGATGGTTTTTTCAAAACAGCCATTGCGCAGGCTTTGCCAGGTTGGCGCAAGGCGGTCACCGCAGCCATCACGCTCGGCATTCCGGTGCCAACGTTCAGCAGCGCCTTGTCGTTTTATGATGGCTATCGCAGCGAGCGCTTACCGGCTAATTTACTGCAAGCGCAGCGAGATTACTTTGGTGCCCATACCTATGAGCGACTTGACCGGCCGCGTGGCGAGTTTTTTCATACTAATTGGACCGGGCGGGGTGGTGATGTATCTGCCTCTCAGTATGATGTCTGATGCGACAGTTTGATTGTTGTGAAGGACGGCGTTGCCGTCCTTTTTTTTTGCACTTGATCTGCCCCAGCCGTCATCCATGCGTCATTAAAATGGGTGATAATTCGCAGCAAATTTCTATCAGGAACTGACTTATGCATGCAACTGATCCATGGCAGTACGATCCGGGACATGATCCGGAAATTCACCAGACCAGACTGTCGGAGTTGCAGCAACTACTGGACGAAATGCACTTTGAGTTGCTACGCCAGTGTGTATCAAAGATTGAAGTTCAGGATATCGCCGCATTACTGCGAGATTTGCCAGCACAGAAGCAAATCTTGTTTTTCCGAATTCTGCCAAAAACACTGGCAACTGCCGTGTTTTCTTATCTGCCACAGAGTGCAAGTGAAGACTTACTGAGTTCACTGACCCACGAGGATGCACTGGAACTTATTCAGCATCTGGATGCAGATGACCGGGCCGCTTTTCTGGATGAGTTGCCTGCTGAGGTTGTTCAGGCATTGAGTCATCGACTGCCCCGTGAAAAATTGCGTGAAGTGCAATTATTGCTGGGCTATCCGGCAGAGAGTGTTGGCCGGTTGATGCAACCGGACTTTGTCACGATTCATCAAAGCTGGACCGCCACTGAGGCATTGGATTATTTGCGGGGCCTGCATCAGGATACCTCCCTGCTCAATAATCTTTATGTTGTTGATGACAGCAACAAATTGAGCGATGCCTTGCACATTCGCAAGCTGGCATTGGCTGAGCCAACCACTCGCGTCAGTGATTTGATGGACCATCGCGTGGTTTATATTCATGCTCAGGAAGATCGTGAAAAGGCGGTCAGCATGATGCAACACTATGACCTTGATGCCTTACCGGTTGTGGATAACGACGGTGTGATGCTGGGCATGGTGACCGTCGATGATATTTTTGATGTTGCCGAAGCCGAGACCACGGAAGATTTCCACAAAATGGGATCTGTAGGGGTTATCAATTTGAATATCGGTGAGGCCGGAACAATGCTGCTATACCGCAAACGCATTGGCTGGTTGCTGCTGCTGGTGTTTGTGAATATTTTTGCCGGCATCGCCATTGCAAGTTTTGAAGACATGATTGCGGCGGTGGTTGCCTTGGTGTTCTTCCTGCCATTGATTATTGGCAGTAGCGGTAACGCCGGTGCCCAGGCTTCTACTCTGATGGTACGTTCATTGGCCACAGGGGATGTACGAATGAAAGACTGGGGTCGTCTGTTGCTCAAGGAAGTTTCGGTGGCGGCAGCTTTGGGTCTCACCATGGGGCTTGCCATTTCATTTATTGGCTATTGGCAAGGCGGTTGGCCGTTGGCTGCGGTAGTGGGATTATCAATGATCGCGGTGGTGGTTGTGGGTAGTCTGATGGGCATGAGTCTGCCTTTTATTCTCAGTAAAATGCGTATCGATCCAGCCACAGCCAGTGCCCCATTGATTACTTCCATGGCAGATATTGTTGGCATTCTGATCTACTTCAGTATTGCAGTTGTTATGCTGTCAAACCATGTTTAATCGTTGCCGAGCTAGTGTATTTATTGGCGGTTGTGTTTTGATTTTCAGTCCGGCTATCATGAAATTAATGTGGCCCGTGGAGTCATAGATGAACCAAGCGCATAAGTTACTGTTGCTTCGCCACGGAGAGTCAGCCTGGGATAAACCGGTTGAAGATTTTGATCGAGGACTGACCGAGCGAGGCAAAACCGATATTGCGGCGGTGGCTGAGTGGATGAACCAGCAGGCACTGACAGTCGATTTGGTCGTCTGCTCTCCAGCGCTTCGAACCCGCCTGACAGCCGCGCTTTTATGTGAGCAATTACAACCGCCCTTTGATCATGAACTGCTGCATTACGAAGATGCGATTTATGATGCCAGTGTTGAAGATTTACTCAATGTGATTAGCAAGCAAGCAGACACAGTCAATACACTGCTGCTGGTAGGGCATAACCCCGGACTTGAGCAGTTGCTCAGCCTGTTGACTGGCCAGTCACATGCTCCGATTGACGCGGGAACATTGATTGAGCTGGAAGTGAGTACTCGCTGGAAAGCGTTAATGTCGCAGCCGTTAATGCTGCTGCGCAGATTTCATCCAAGTCGCTAGAGCCTGTAACTATCTAGCGATATGATGCAGTATGCAGGTTGAACCATGGTAGCTAATAAGACCTCACCCAGCGAAATAACCGGGCAATTTGCACAATTTCTGCAACAGCAAATAGACACGCAGCGCTATTGGCGCAAGCCTGCAATGCGAGGCACTGATCCACAGGCACTGCATCAGGTGCGAGTCAGTTTGAGGCAGATGAGAACCATCGTGTCCTTGTTTGAGCCACTGTTGAAATCAAAGTGGCAGCAACAGACTCTCAAACGGCTGCGGCGAATGTCCCGAAAACTGGATGCCGCACGAGATTGGGATGTGTATCTTGAGCAGCACGCAGACCGCAACGATCAACCCAACAAAGCCTTAAAAAGACAGAGACAAAAAGCTCAGCGTCAGGCAAAAAAGGCGCTTAACAGCCGCAAGTGGCGATCATGGCTGAAGTCGATGCATAAGCAATTAAGGCAAGGTGACGGTCACCGTTATTTCAAGCAATCACTGCCATTGCCCAGCGTCAATCAATTTATGAAAACACTGCTGGAACAGCGCTGGGCAAAAGTGCAAAAACTAATGACGGCCCAGGTGATTGCTGATGATCACAAGCTGCATCGGCTGCGCATTCGCTGTAAACAGTTGCGCTATGCAACCGATTTTTTCACTGATCATCTGCCCAAGCGACAGAATGAGATTTTTGTTGAACAGCTCAAGCAGTTACAACAGTGTCTCGGTGATATTCACGATGCTTATATCCAACAGCATCTGCAGCAAGGCTTGCTATCAGAAGCCGAACAAGTCAACCGACAACAGCAGCTGATCAGCCGAAGTCAGCAGTTGAAACAGCAATTACCTGAGATGTTTGCAGGGCTTGAATCGACTGCGGGCCACTGGAGAAGTGAATCCGAGCCGCATTTTGTTTAGAATGCCGTTCATGTCACATGCCCATGCCTGGCAATTAATGCCTGATTTTGAAAAATTCAACGCTGTTTTTGGCAGCCTTGATAATGTCTTTGAGCTGAAAGGCGAGATTGTTACTCAAGATAAACTCTCCGAAGTTATCTGTGTTGAAGTGGACGGGCGACGCTTTTATGTCAAGCGCTACCATCGAGCTGGCAAGGGTTTAAAGCAATTCCTGGGGCGTTCACGCATCAAGTCAGAATGGCTGAACCTGCTGCTGTTTACCAAACTGGGTATCCCAACCGCACCTGTGGTCGCCTATGGTGAATGCAGAGCACTGGGCATCTTCAAACGGGGCGCTTTGGTGACTGAGGAGATAGCACAAACACAGGACTTGGCCGAACTTGCCCGCAACAATGATGCTCGGCTTGGGCGGGGAGATTGGGCCAAGGCAATCAGTCAACAGATCGCCGATGCGTTAAGACAAATGCATCAGCGGCAGTTTGTGCACAATGATTACAAGTGGCGAAATCTGCTGGTTGATGACAAGGACCGGGTATATCTGATCGATTGTCCGCTCGGGGCCTTTTGGCCCAAACCAATATTTTTACGCCGGAGATTTAAAGACTTCAAAGCGCTGGACCGGGTGGCGAAGTATAAATTACGGGCAACGCAGCGGCTGCGCTTTTATCTGCAATATGCTCAGAAAACCCGTCTGGAACCGCAGGACAAGCAGTTTTTGCGTCAGTTGCTTGGCAAGGCCGAGCGTCGTATCAGCAGTTTTTCCCCGGAGAGGACTTCACGGCAAGCTTAAGGCTCAATCGCTGTCAGCATTAATCTCAAAGCCAGTGAACTGGTGGGTTGCCGCCGAGCTTTGCAGACTGATGTCACTGACTTTGGCAAACCTCGGCCCTTGCTTTGCCCACTGTAATAGCGATTCAAGTGCTTCGACGGTGCCTTCAGCCATTATTTCAACGCGACCGTCAGCAAGGTTTCTCACCCAGCCGCTCAGGTTCAGTTCGTGAGCGACTCGTTGTGTAGCAGCCCGAAAGCCTACGCCTTGCACACGTCCTTCGACCAGCAGGTGGTATTGTTGCTTTTCCATCATTGAAATCGGTTTAGCTCAGGAAGATTGCTTCTTGTCCAGCAAGTTGGACTTACAGTAGTGGATCACAATGATCGATAAGCCCAGCAGCAGAATAGCCAGTGCGATACCCAGTATGCGCCAGGTATCGATGTTTTTCATATCCAGAATCAGATATCGAGCCAGAGCGACAATGCCAATATACAATGGGATTTTGATTGGCAGCTCACCAGATTGGTAATACACGGCCACCATGGTCAGCACTTCAAGGTAAATAAACAGCAACAATAAATCGGTCAACAACACAGTGCCGTTTTGAATCATGAAATCTATTTCGATGCCGATCGCAACCAGCGTGGCAATGGCTACCACAATCAATCCTGCATCCTGAGCGATTGCCAGCGATCTGCTCACCATTTGTTTAACTTGATAACCCATAAATTGATCACTCCCATGATCGACAATCGCGGTCGTGAGACCGACGGATTGCGAATCTTAGCAATCAATATTCAGGTTGACTTGTGCCTGCATCCGAAAATGGGCACCTTGCGGGATTTTCAGACAAGCTGAATGAGGCGCGCAATCCCTGTCAGCGTGTCTTTGAACACTGCTATTCCCACTCAATAGTGGCAGGTGGTTTGCCAGAAATATCGTAGACAACCCGTGAGATACCGGCCACTTCGTTAATGATGCGGCGCGATACGGTGTCCAGAAATTCGTAGGGCAGGTGTGCCCAACGAGCGGTCATGAAGTCAATGGTTTCGACAGCACGCAGCGCAACAACATAGTCGTAACGACGACCATCACCCATCACACCCACGGATTTGACCGGCAGAAACACGGCAAAGGCCTGACTGGTTTTGTCGTACAGATCGTGCTTACGCAGTTCTTCGATGAAGATGTGATCAGCCTTGCGTAACAGATCGGCATATTCTTTTTTGACTTCTGCCAGAATGCGTACGCCTAGGCCCGGCCCAGGGAACGGGTGACGATAAACCATATCGCGCGGCAGGCCGAGTTCAACGCCAAGTTTACGTACTTCGTCCTTGAACAGTTCGCGCAGTGGCTCAATCAGCTTCAGCGTCATGTGTTCTGGCAGGCCACCAACATTGTGATGCGTTTTGATGACATGGGCTTTGCCGGTCTTGGCTGCCGCAGATTCAATAACATCAGGGTAAATAGTGCCCTGAGCCAGCCATTTAACGTTCTTGAGTTTGGCGGCTTCTTCGTCAAACACTTCAATAAAGACCCGGCCGATAATTTTACGCTTGGCTTCGGGGTCGGTTTCGCCTGCCAATGCATCCAAAAAGCGCTGTTCAGCATCGACACGGATAACCTTGATACCCATATGTTTGGCGAACATGGCCATGACCTGGTCGCCTTCCTGCAACCGCAACAGACCATTATCAACAAATACGCAGGTGAGTTGATCGCCAATGGCGCGATGTAAAAGCGCAGCAACCACGGAGGAGTCAACACCGCCGGATAAGCCCAATAAGACTTCATCATCGCCCACTTGCTGACGAACTGCCTCGATGCTGTCTTCGATGATATTGGCGGAATTCCATAAGGTTTCACAGCCACAAATTTCAGTCAAAAAGCGCTCAATCATGCGCTGACCTTGTGCAGTGTGTGTCACTTCCGGATGGAACTGCAGGCCATAAAAGCCACGTTCTTCATCAGCCATACCAGCGATGGGCGCACTGTCAGTGCTGGCAATCAGTTTGAAGCCTGATGGCATTTCGGTGACCTTGTCACCGTGGCTCATCCAGACATCCAGCATGCCAAAGCCTTCTTCGGTGGTGTGATCTTCAATATCACGCAACAAAGCCGAGTGACCTCGCGCGCGAATTTGTGCATAGCCAAACTCACGATGCTCTGAGGATTCAACCTTGCCACCCAATTGTGTTGCCATGGTCTGCATGCCGTAGCAAATGCCCAATACCGGCAGTTTGAGTTCAAAGATACACTGCGGCGCAGCCGGAGCTGCTTCACCGATGGTTGAGTCAGGGCCACCAGAGAGAATAATGCCTTTGGGGGCAAATTCACGGATCTCGGCTTCGCTGATATCCGGGTTACGCAGTTCGCAATAAACACCTGCCTCACGGATTCGGCGGGCGATCAGTTGTGTGTATTGGGAACCAAAATCAAGGATCAGGATGCGGTGGTCGTGAATGTGGCTGCTCATGAAAGTCTCGACATGCAAAAAGAAAAATGCCCGTCAGCAGTTGACTGACGGGCCATAGACAGTGGATCAGTTGAGTCGGTAATTAGGCGCTTCTTTGGTGATGGTGACATCATGCACATGGCTTTCATTCATACCGGCTGAAGTGACACGGACAAACTCAGGTTTGGTGCGCATTTCTTCAATAGTGCTGCTACCGGTGTAGCCCATGCTGGCACGGACACCGCCCATTAACTGATGGATCACCGGGCTCAGGCTGCCTTTGAATGGCACGCGACCTTCAATACCTTCTGGCACCAGTTTGTCTGCTTCGCTGGATTCCTGGAAGTAACGGTCACTGGAGCCTTGCTTTTGCTGCATGGCACCCAGAGAGCCCATGCCACGATAGGATTTGTAGGCACGGCCTTGGAATAATTCAACTTCACCGGGTGCTTCTTCAGTACCCGCAAACATGCCACCAATCATCACGGCATGTGCACCGGCTACTAATGCTTTTGCGATATCGCCGGAATAACGGATACCGCCATCGGCAATCACAGGAATGCCTGTGCCTTGAAGTGCGTTGGCCACATTGCTGATGGCACTGATTTGCGGAACACCGACTCCTGCAATGATGCGAGTGGTACAGATCGAACCCGGACCAATACCGACTTTTACCGCATCAGCACCGGCTTCAGCCAATGCTTTTGCTGCTGAGGCGGTGGCGATATTGCCGCCAATGACCTGTACTTCGGGGAAACGTTGTTTGACCCAGCGAACCTGGTCAAGCACACCTTGCGAGTGACCATGTGCCGTGTCGACAACAATGACGTCTACGCCTGCAGCGACCAGTGCTTCAACTCGTGCCTGACTCTCAGCACCGATACCTACCGCAGCGCCAACACGAAGTCTTTCCTGCGCATCTTTAGATGCCAGTGGATTATCAGTCTGTTTCTGAATGTCTTTAACGGTAATCATGCCCTGCAAGCGGAATGCCTCATCAACGACCAGCACTTTTTCGATACGGTTGCTGTGCAGCAGGTGCAGGACTTCTTCACGGCTGGCATCTTCACCGACAGTGACCAGTTTTTCTTTGCTGGTCATGATGGATGAAACTGGGGCATCGTAGTGCGTTTCAAAACGTAAATCGCGACTGGTGACAATGCCAACCAGATCATCGCCATCGACCACAGGAACGCCAGAGATATTGTGCGCACGGGTTAACTCAACGACTTCACCTATGGTCGTTTCGGGCCCGACAGTAATCGGATCGCGCACCACACCGCTTTCAAACTTTTTGACTTTGCGGACTTCATCGGCTTGTTGTTCGATGGTCATGTTTTTGTGCAGAATACCCAGACCACCTTCTTGTGCCATGGTAATCGCCAGGCGGCTTTCGGTCACGGTATCCATCGCTGCAGAGAGCAAGGGGATGTTGATGGAAATGTCGCGGGTCAGTTGGGTGGTCAGACTGACATCACGCGGCAGGACATTTGAGTAGGCAGGTAACAGCAGCACGTCATCAAATGTCAGAGCTTCTTGCGCGATTCTCATGGGGTGTGTTCCTGAATTTGCTGTAATATGATCGCGTAATTATATCAGGAAGTTCGGGCTTTATGGCATCACTTGTCACACCATCTGACCGCCAAACATTAGCCAGTCGATCAGTAAAAGACGTCTATCCGGTATCACGTCTGGTACGCGAAGCACGGGTTTTACTGGAAGGCTCATTCCCTCTGCTGTGGGTGGAAGGTGAGGTTTCCAACCTCGCAATGCCGGGCTCCGGGCACATCTATTTCACCCTTAAAGATGCCGCTGCACAGGTGCGCTGCGCAATGTTTCGTAATCGTAATCAGCATCTTCGCTTTACACCAGAAAATGGCATGCAGGTGTTATTACGCGTTCGAGTTACGCTCTATGAGGGGCGAGGCGAGTTTCAGCTTGTCGTAGAACACATGGAAGAGGCAGGCAGCGGTGCCCTGCAGCGTGCCTATGAAGCATTAAAGCAACGACTGGGACTTGAAGGCTTGTTTGATGCCGCACATAAAAAGCCTTTGCCTGCCTTCCCGCAAACAGTGGGTATTGTGTCTTCGCCGGATGGTGCGGCGGTGCACGATATTGTCAGCGTGTTTCGCCGTCGCGCACCATCTATCCACTTGATTATCTATCCAGTGGCCGTGCAGGGGCAGGGGGCTGCCGCGCAGATCGCACAGGCGATACAAACCGCTGATGCGCGTCAGGAATGTGATGTCTTGATTGTCGGTCGAGGTGGTGGCTCATTGGAAGATTTGTGGAGCTTTAATGAAGAGCTGGTAGCAAGAGCTATTTTTGCCTGTCAAATTCCAATCATCAGTGCCGTTGGGCATGAAATTGATTACAGCATCGCTGATTTTGTCGCAGATGTGAGAGCGCCGACACCTTCTGCGGCAGCTGAGCTAGCTGCGCCAGAGACACGACAGTTGCTGCAGACAGTGCAGGCTTCTGTCAGTCGCATGCATCGATATTTATTGCAAACCCTGCAACAGCAGCATCGTCAGCTGAGCTTTTTGAAAGCACGACTACCGAAACCGGCGAGCCGATTGCAACAACACCACAAAGAACTGCATCGTCTTAAACAGCAGTTGCAAAATGCCTGGCGTAATCAGTTGCAGCAGCGCCAGCAGCAACTGGATTTCCAGTCAGCCAGACTCAAACATCCCCGCTCAATGTTGGCGCTGCAACAGCAACGGCTCAAACACTGTCAGAGCCGCTTGCAATCACAGGTTCACTGGCTAATTCAACAGCACCAGCGCAATAGCGGACAGCTTTCACAGCGCCTGCAACGATGCCTGCCAGTTAACGAGCTTGAATTACACAAACAACATTGCAATCAGCTGGGCAAGCAATTGCATTCTGGTTTTGTGCTCAGCCTGAAACAGCGTGAGCAGCGTTTGATTCAACAAATGAGAACACTGGCGGCAGTCAGTCCATTGAACACGCTGGAGCGTGGCTACAGCATTACTCAGGATGCCGGCAGTCAGCGTGTGATTACTGATGCTGCTGAAGTGAATTCCGGTGACAGGCTGGATATCCGACTGAGTCGGGGCGAGCTGCACTGTCAGGTCATATCAAGCCGGCCCAAACAGTCCTGATCACATTTGCTAAAGGTGTCGGGCGATTTCTCTTGCCAATTCTTCAAAATCAACCGGCTTGGTCAGATAGGCTACAAACAAATCTCCCGCCTGTTGTCGGTGATGCTTCATTGCCGCCGCGGTAATAGCCACTACCGGTATCGATTTCAACAGTGGCATATCCTGAATAATTCGTGTTGCCTCAAGCCCGTCCATGCCGGGCAGGTGAATATCCATCAGGATTAAATCCGGTTGCAGAACTTCCAGTAAATCGAGGCCTGCTTCAGCACTTTTGCAACAATGCAGCGTGAGATTGTCGAACCTGTTGAAGTATGCCTGCATCAGCTTGAGGTTAGCGGGGTTGTCTTCGATGTAAAGCAGTTGTTTGGGGCTGCTGATATCCAATAGTTGCCGGGTGGCTTTGTGATCAGCGTTGTGACTTGCTTTTGAGAGATTGGCGGTGACTGACAATGGTAATTCAATCCAGAAACAACTGCCTTCACCTGCACTGCTGGTAAAACCTATCGATCCCTGCATAGCTTCGATCAGTCGTTTGGTGACCAGCAGACCAACCCCGGTACCTTCAATATTGGATTGTTCCTGACCGAGTCGTTCAAAGGCGCGGAATAGCTGATCCTGCTTACTTTCGGCAATGCCGATGCCGGTATCCCGAATGTTCAGGCGAAGCCGGTGGTGGGGTTGTAGTTCATGTTCCAGTCTGATTTCACCACCAATGCGATTGTATTTGATGGCATTACTCATCAGATTTAGGAGTACTTGTTTTAGCTTGGTGAAGTCAGCATCAAGCAGAATGCTGCCGATATCAGTGGTCTGAATGCTGATTTGCTTGTCAGCGGCCTGGTTGAGTAACAAAGGCAAACATTCATCCAGGACGGCGGAAAGACTGACCGGTTCTAGAGTGACTTCCATGGCACCGGTTTCAATTTTGGACAGTTCCAGTACATCGTTAATCAGCTTGAGAAGATGTTCACCGCTGTGCAGAATTTGTTGCAAGCTGTCCTGTTGATCGGCGCTGAGCGGTCGGACCTTGTCATGAAGCAATAGTTGAGCAAAGCCCAATATGGCATTCAACGGGGTTCTCAGCTCATGACTCATTGCGGACAGAAATTCGGACTTTGCCTGATTGGCTTTTTCGGCGTCCTCTTTGGCTAAAAGCAATGCCTGGTGTTCTGCTTTTTGCTCGCTGATATCTCTCGCCACGCCAGTAAAATAATACTGACCCTCCCATTTAAACGCGCTTAAGGTCAGCTCAATCGGAATGATGTTGCCAGACTTGTGTAAGCCTTCGATTTCAACCGCTTTGCCTATTAATGTGGGGGATTCGGTGCTGAGAAAACGTTGTATGCCGTGATAATGGCCGGCACGGTGTTTTTCCGGCATCAGCATGCTGATGTGATGGCCAATCACTTCTTCAGGCTGGTATCCGAACATCCTTACGGCAGCCTGATTGAAACTGTCGATGATACTGTCCTGGTTGATGGTGATCACCCCTTCAACGGTATGATCCAGCAGCGCACGTTGACGGAGATTTTCACGTCTTGCACGCTGTAAATGCTCATCTTGCCTGCTCAATTCCTGTTGAAGAGGCCGGGCATGTTGATCTAGTCGATGTTGTAACCAGAGTCGAGCCGCCTTAACGCTCAGATAACTGACAATGCCGATAATGATCAGCAGACTTAAGACGATGATCGTTGATTGCAGGGTGACAGGGACTGGCAGTGTGAGGTTGACATGTGAACCGTTGTGTTCGGCCTGTGCGTGCGAGGCAATGAGGATGAAACCGACTGCAAGTGCACTTTGTAAGAGACGAATCATGCCGTTCCCTCTGCCTGAAATTCCATTCCATCTTAGCCCAGCGGTGTGTCGAATGACTAGGGGGTGTTGAATAGAGGAAGAGGGGTTAAAGCCGGAATTCACGTCCCAGATAGACACTGAGCACACGCTTGTCCTTGAGGATATCCTCAGGTGTGCCTTTGGCAATCACCTCGCCTTCGTTGAAAATATAGGCGCGTTCACAGACGCTCAAGGTTTCTCTGACGTTGTGATCGGTGATTAAAATGCCGATACCACGTTCTGACAGTTGTTTGATAATGCCTTGTATATCCAGCACAGAAATTGGATCAACCCCGGCAAAAGGTTCGTCGAGCAGAATAAACTGGGGGTCCATCGCCAATGCCCGAGCAATCTCAACACGGCGACGCTCACCACCCGACAGTGCCATGCCCATGCTTTTACGAATGTGGCCGATGTGAAAGTCGTTGAGCAAACGTTCCAGCAAGTCACGTTTTTCAGTCATCATCCAGATCGTCGCGTAGTTCAATAATCGCGAACAGGTTGTCTTCTACGCTCAGCTTGCGAAATACCGACGCTTCTTGCGGCAAATAGCCAATGCCTAACTGGGCACGTTGATGAATGGGATCATGGGTAATTTCCTGCTGATCCAGAAAAATGGTGCCCTGATCAACCGGAATCAAACCGACAATCATATAGAAGCTGGTCGTTTTGCCCGCTCCGTTGGGACCCAGCAAACCAACAATTTCTCCACTGTTGACTTCCAGTGATATGTTTTTGACCACCTGCCTGTCAGCAAAGGACTTAGCCAGATGTTGGGCGGATAACAAACTCATCAATAACGACCAACACTCAGTTTTGAGCGTCGATATATCGGCTGCTGACCCAGCCAATCACGACCTGCTCATTGGCGATACCACGAACCTGCAGCCAATCCCCCTGACGCGTGATTATCACCACCTGGGTATTGGGAGCAAAGGCGGCAATACGGTTGTACTGAGTGCCCGGACCGGTTCGAACGTTAAGCGTTGTATTCGTTGTGCCTGTTGGGTAGCTTTGCTCGCCGGATTGCTCAGGTGCCGGCACTAATGGTGCAGGGGCTGGAGTGGTCGGCGCCGTGGTAGGGGCGGTCGTGCTGGGTTTGCGACCTGGCGGCTGAATGGTGATGTGAACACGACCGGTACTTGGTTGCTCTGTGTCGCCAATGACCACAGGACGTGCGTTAGCAATGACCAAATCGCGTTCGATATCGTATTCGATATAGTTACCGGTAAACTCGTCATTGTTCTGCCAGACGTGACCCTTGCCGATGAGGTAGATCATCTGTTTGCCAGCGTGATATTCCATTTGCAGGGCTTTGGCCTTGACTGGCGTTTCGCCCTCTTTGTGGACTTGTTCGTAGTAAGCGAGGTCGCCCTCAGCAATGGCTTTTTCAAGGTTTCTTTCTGCATCGTAGAAGAACGTAATGACATCACCTTCAATGCGCAGTGTGCCTTGGGTCAGAATGGCACGTCCTTTGTATTGAGTAACACCTCGCTGGTCATCCATTTGCGCATGGTCGGCTTCGATGTTGATTGGCTGCTCGCGATCACTGGGTAAGGCCCAGCTCATCGCGGGCATCAGCAGCATCAGTGAAATTGCCAGCTTAGTTTTGAGGTGGCGCATCGTATTGTCCTCTTACACGCGAGTGCAGATTGATTGTTCGTTCATTGAGTATGGCATGCAGGCCGACGGAGTCGGTGTAACCGTGCAGAGATTTCATACTGACAGGCTGATCAGTATAAGCAGTGTTTTCAACAGTATCCAGATGTAGAATTTCTGTCAGCAATTGTGTTTCAGGTTGTTGCTCGTTGGTAATCACCACATTACCGGTCAGAATGATAATTTCACCCTCACCGGTGGTGTCTGCGCGGTCTGAGCTGACTATCCAGGTGTCTTTGCCTTCCTGAAGAAAGTCGGTGGTTTGGACCAATATCTCGGTGCTGTCATCGTCTGGGTAGTGGGCCATTTCCTCACCACGAATGACGCGCGATGGTTTACCGTACTCATTCATGACCGTCATGGTGAAATTGCTCATCGTGTAATCCGTTGTTCGATGACCACGACGTTCGATGGGTTCCTGGGCGGGTCGGTCAAGAAATAACCAAGCGGTCACCAATGCAACCACAACCAGCGTCAGTTTGACGAAAAACGGAATGTTAGAAATGGCGTTCAATTTGATCTTGCAGGGTACCCTGTCCTTCCATTATCAATTCGCAGACTTCACGCGCCGCACCTTTACCGCCACCCGAAGGGGTGGTCCAGTGCGCGTGTTTTTTGACCAGTTCGGCCGCATCCTGAACAGCAATTGCCAGACCGACACGTGTCATGATGGATAAATCCACCCAGTCATCGCCGACATAGGCACATTGTTCCGGCTTGAGCTGAAGCTGACTAATCAGCTCCTGAAAGGCGGGGAGTTTGACTCGCTGGCCTTGATAAACATGACTGATGCCAAGGCTCTGCATGCGATGCTCGACCACTTTTGATGTTCTGCCAGTGATGATTGCAATTTCGACACCTGTGTATTGCAGCAGTTTCATGCCATGACCATCACGGGAGTTAAAGGCTTTGTACTCCTCACCGTCATCGCCGATGATAATGCTGCCATCGGTCAATACACCATCGACATCAAAAATCACCAGTTTGATTTGTTTTGCTCTTTCCAGAATATCCTGCATGTTTGTTCCGTGATTCAGACAACACCTGCGCGCAGCAGATCGTGCATGTTGATGGCGCCGACCAGTTGCTGGTGTTCATCAGTAATTAACAAGGCATTGATTTTATGCCGCTGCATCAGCTCCAGTGCTTCCGCCGCCAGCATTTCACTGCGTCCGGTTTTGCATTGAACCGTCATAAATTCATCGAGCTGACCCTGACGGATATCAATGTTTTGTGACAGCAGTCTGCGCAAATCACCATCAGTGAAGATGCCGGCAAGTCGTGATTTTTCATCAATCACAGCCGTCATGCCGAGTCCTTTGTGGCTCATTTCAACCAGTGCTTCACTGAGTGTGGCATTCACGCCGACTTTTGGAATGGCAGTGCCGGTGTGCATGATATCACTGACTCGCAACAGCAGGCGTCGACCAAGATTGCCCCCAGGATGCGATCTGGCAAAATCTTCGGCGGTAAAACCGCGACTTTCCAGCAAGGCAACCGCCAGGGCATCGCCCATCACCAGCGTCACCGTGGTACTTGACGTCGGTGCCAGACCGAGAGGACATGCTTCTTTATCAACGCTGACATCCAGATGAACGGTAGCACATTGAGCCAGGGTTGAAGTCGGTCTACCGGTCATGGCGATTAATGGCACATTGAGTCGTTTAATCAACGGCAGGATCGTCATAATCTCACTGGTTTCACCGGAGTTGGACAACGCTACCACGACATCTTTGTCAGTAATCATGCCCATATCACCATGACTTGCCTCGCCTGGGTGAACAAAAAAAGCAGGACTGCCAGTGCTGGCAAATGTAGCGGCAATCTTGCCACCAATGTGTCCAGATTTGCCCATGCCAATGACAATGATGCGACCCTGACAGCGCAGTAAATGATCACAGGCGCTGACAAAGCGATCATCAATACGTTGTTTTAAGGCGGCTACCGCTGCCAACTCAGTCTCGATGACTGCCAGTCCCAGGGATTTCAGATCAGTGCTGTGTCCAGTCATCACAACTGTTCCATGAATCTCTTGTAAAAACGATGAGCTACTATAACGCAGGATGGTGGCTTTGACATAAGCGGCGGAGACTTTAGTGGCGTTATCAAACAGTTTCTGCTGACAAAAGATAAAAAAAGAGCCGGTTTCCCGGCTCTTTTTTTGTGCTGTGCTGACGATAATCAGTCGATGTCGTCATCAAAAATGTCATAGTCGTCTTGTGGCGGGTTGCCATCATGAACCAGGAACAGACGACGTTGCAGGTAAGCATCGCGAACATAGGTATATTCGTCGGTGGCCGCTTGGCGCATCACGCTTTCTGCTTTTAGCAGGTTGGCACGGGTGTCAATGACACGAGTACCAATAACGGCATAACGTGTTTCGGTGTGGTCAATGTGCATGACAGGATCAGTGTACCAATCAGGAATTCTGCCTAACGCATCACGGCCGGTGCTGGGGCCGAGGAATGGCAAAACGATATATGGGCCGGTATCAAAACCCCAAACACCAAGGGTTTGACCGAAGTCTTCGTTATTTTTGGTGTAGCCCGCGGGTGTGGCAACATCAAAAATACCGGCGACACCGACGGTACTGTTAAGAATAAAACGGCCCGCATCCTGACCCGCTTGGCGGAATTTGCCTTGCAGCAGACTGTTAATGGCAACGGTGATATCGTTCAGGTTGCTGAAAAAGTTGCTGATACCCCAGCTGATAGGCTCAGGAACTACGGTGTCGTAGCCTTTGGCTACTGGTCTGACCACAGCGCGATCAACCACATCATTGAATTTGAACATGGCCCTGTTGTAGCCTTCAAAAGGGTCATTGACGCCGTTTTCGCTGGTGGTGGCGCAACCGCTGACAAGCATGGCGGAAGCAACCAGCCCAACTCTGGCAAGGTTGATCAAGCGTGACATGAGACTGTGTCCTGTTAGTATTATTAGAGAGCAATAATCTCACGCAAACTCAATGATGATCAAGTGTTGTGTGGTAACTATGCCAAACAGGTCTCAATCCGTTGTATATATGCAACAACTTCAGTTGAAAAACTACGGCGTTCCTAGGGCGTTCGGGAGTTCACTGGCGTTGTTGTTGTCGTGCATGTAAGCGGCAAAAACTTCACTGCAATTTTCCCAGCTTTGCTGACTGGCATAGTCAATACAATTCTGTCGGTTGATATCCAGCGCCTGCAATGCTGCGGTGTGCAGATCGTGATTGAGCATACCGGTCACACCGTGCTGCACAATATCCGCAGGCCCGGTGACAGGATAGGCGGCAATCGGCAAGCCGCAGGCCATGGCTTCGAGCAGGACCAGACCAAAAGTATCGGTCTGACTTGGAAATACAAAAACGTCGCAAGCGTTTAACCAACGCGCCAGTTCAGTACCGAACTTGGCGCCGACAAACTGTACGTTGGGATATTTTTTTTGCAGCATGTGCAGATCAGGGCCATCACCAATCACGAGTTTGCTGCCGGGCAATTTCAACTCCAGAAATGCTTCGATATTTTTCTCAACCGCCACTCGTCCCATGTTGACAAAAATTGGTCGAGGCAAGTCCAGGGTGACAGGATTACCTGGCTTGAATATCGCCATATCCACACCGCGACCCCAGACGACAACATCTTTGAAGCCGTGTTGCTCCAGCCGTTGTTGTTGCGATGCGGTGGGTACCAGTGTTCGCACTGCCGGACGATGGAAATGCCTGAACCATGCATAACTTAACCAGAGCGGGATAGGCAGTCTTAATTTCAGATATTCCGGAAATTGCGTGTGATAGGAACTGGTGAACAGACGCTTGTTTTTCAGGCACCAGCGTCTTGCCGCGATGCCCAGCGGACCTTCGGTTGCGATATGAATGGCATCGGGATTGAGTGACGACAGCGTTTTAGACACTTTGCGATAGGGGAATATTGCCAGCGGGATACTCTTATAACCGGGGCATGGCAGGGTACGAAAGCCCTCAGGCGTTAACATCGATACTTGATAGCCCATGCGTTCTAGCTGGGAGCGGGTATGTTTAAGGGTGCGAACAACGCCATTGACCTGGGGCTCCCAGGCATCGGTGACGATCACAAGATTCATCAGGCAGCCTTGGCGATTGCGGGGGTATGTTGCAGGTATTCTGCCCAGTTGATGATTTCCATTCGGCCGTCCTGACGTTCTACCAGGGCGGTACAACTTTCAACCCAATCACCACAGTTGTAGTAGTCGATGTCGTGCAGACGAGTAATTTCGGCGCGGTGAATATGGCCGCAGACAACACCATCAACACCTTGTCTAGCGGCTTCATGAGCAACGGCTTCTTCGAAATTACTGATGTATTGCACAGCGTTTTTGACTTTGTGCTTGAGGAAGGCGGCCAGTGACCAGTAAGAAAATCCCATCTTGCGCCGAACCAGATTGACGGTCCGGTTGGCTCGAAGCAGCAGGTCGTACAATCGTCCACCGATTTTCGCCAGCAAGGGCGAGCACTTCACAACGCTATCAAATTGATCTCCGTGCAGGATCAGCAATTTACGCTGGTCTGCGGTGGTGTGAATGATTTCATTACGGATGCTGACATTGCCGAACACGGCACCATCAAAATCTCTGAGTACTTCATCATGATTGCCCGGAACGTAAACCACTTTGGTATTGTGTTTGGCCTTGCCCAGAATAGTGCGAATCACATTGTTGTGTTCCTGCGGCCAGAACATGCGTTTTTTCATTTCCCAGACGTCAATGATATCGCCGACCAGATACAGATAGTCACATTCAACCTGATGCAGAAAATTCAACAGCATGTCAGCACTGCATCCGCGGAAGCCCAAGTGTATATCCGAGATCCAGACGGTACGAACTTTCAACTTATGTTTGTGACTTATTTGTGTTTGCATCGTGCGCTCTTGTCTTATTATCCTGAGCGCACACTAACCAATTAATATTGCAAGCTGATGAAGCTTTTGTTTCGAGAATGTGACGAGACAGCTTTCAACCGATTTATTATCAGGAATTTTTTATGAATAACCCGCTGTTAGAGCCCTATGTGTTGCCCCCGTTCAGTGAGATTCGTCCTGAACATGTGGAGCCTGCCATCGACAAGGTGATTGCCGATGCTCGCTCAAAGATTGACGCCTTGCTGCAAAGCTTGACTGAGCCTACCTGGGAAACACTGGTGGTGCCGATGGAAGAGCTGGACGTGACCATTGATCGGGTCTGGTCGCCGGTCAGCCATATGAATTCAGTGGTGAATTCCGAAGATCTGCGCAAGGCCTACAATGCCTGTCTGCCCAAACTGAGTGAATTTGCCACCGAGCTGGGACAGAACGAAGCCTTGTATCAGGCCTATAAGAAAATTCAGGATGGCCCGGAATACCAGAAACTGGATACGGCGCAGAAAAAAGTCATCGACAATGCGGTACGTGATTTCCGTTTGTCCGGTGTGGAACTGCCACAGGCTGAACGTGAACAGTTCAAAAAATTGTCGCAGCAGCTGACCGAACGCAGTGCCAAATTTGAGGAAAACCTGCTTGATGCCACCCATGCCTGGAGCAAGCATATTACCGATGAAAATCTGCTGTCCGGCCTGCCCGAATCAACACGGGAGATGGCGGCCATGATGGCGCAGCGACAGAATCTGGAAGGCTGGCTGTTCACGCTGGATTTCCCGTCGTATATGCCGGTGATGTCTTATGCCGACAGTCGTGATCTCCGCGAGGAAATGTACACCGCCTTTGCGACCAAAGCCTCGGATCAAGGGCCCAATGCCGGTCAGTGGGACAATACAGAAGTCATGCAGGATATTCTGAAACTGCGGCACGAATCGGCGCAAATTCTCGGCTTTGCTAACCATGCCGAACGCTCGCTGGCGACTAAAATGGCCAAAGATCCACAACAAGTGCTGGATTTTCTGCAGGATCTGGCGGCACGATCCAAACCGATTGCCGAGCAGGAATATGCGGAGTTATCTGCCTTTGCCAAAGCGGAATCAGGATTAGAAACACTGGAAGCCTGGGATGTGACCTACTGGGCCGAAAAACTGCGCCAGCAGCGCTATGCCATCTCACAGGAAGAGCTGAAGCCCTACTTTCCTGAAGACAAAGTGGTCAACGGTCTGTTTGCGGTGGTTAACCGCCTTTACGGTCTGGAAATTCGTGAAAATAAAAATGTCGATGTCTGGCATCAAGATGTACGATTTTTTGAAATTGTTGGCGAACAGGGTGAAGTCCGCGCCCAGTTTTACCTGGATCTCTACGCTCGCCAGCACAAGCGCGGTGGAGCCTGGATGGATGAATGCATGGTCAGACGCAAAACCCGTGATGGTATTCAGATCCCGGTAGCGTTTCTCACCTGCAACTTCTCCGAGCCGGTCGGCGACAAACCGGCGTTGTTTACCCACGATGAAGTGACCACGCTGTTTCATGAGTTTGGTCATGGCCTGCACCATATGCTCACCAAAATTGACTATGCTGGTGTGTCTGGCATCAATGGTGTGGCTTGGGATGCGGTCGAACTGCCCAGCCAGTTTATGGAAAACTGGTGCTGGGAACGCGAAGCATTGGATCTGATTGCCGGTCATTATCAAACCGGTGAAAAACTGCCGGATGCGCTGTACGAAAAAATGATTGCCGCCCGTAACTTCCAGTCGGCAATGATGATGTTGCGGCAGCTGGAATTTTCGTTATTCGATTTCCGTCTGCATCTGGAGTTTGACCCCGCTCAAAGCAATCAGGTGGAACAGATTCTGGAACAGGTGCGTAGTGAAGTTTCAGTGGTCAAGCCTCCCAAGTTCAACCGCTTTGCCCACAGCTTTGCTCATATTTTTGCCGGTGGCTATGCCGCGGGCTATTACAGCTACAAATGGGCAGAAGTGCTGTCGGCAGACGCCTTTTCCAAATTTGAGGAAAACGGCATCTTTGATCGGCAGACCGGCGTTGAATTTCTGGAAGCGATTCTGGAACAGGGCGGCAGCCGTGAGCCGATGGAATTGTTTATCGAGTTCCGAGGCCGTGAGCCACAGATTGATGCCTTGTTAAGACACTCAGGCATTGCCGCATAAAAAAAGGGGCACAGTGATGTGCCCCTTTTTTTGTTTCCAGTAGTGACTTATTTTTTAGATTTTTTTCCAGACTTTTTCTTGTCTTTGGCTTTTTTAGCTTTTTTGTCAGATTTTTTGTTTTTGCCATCCTTGTCTTTTTTCTTTTGCTTTTTATCCTTGCTGGCGCTGTCTTTTTTGGTTTTTGTCTTGGTTTTGGATTTTTTGGCTTTATCCGTCGACTTGTCTTTGGCTGGTTTTTTCGCGTCAGGAGTTTCAGTGGCCGCCGTCTGCTCTTCCACTGGCGGGAAAGCTGCCATGCCCAGCTGCCGGAATTTGTTCAGCCAGTATTTGACTTGATACAAGGTCAAGTCTGCCGCACTTGCCGCTTCAGCTTGCGTTGCTCCTCCATGCAGGCTAAGCAGTACAGCCGCACGACTGCTGAATTTGCTATTCGTTGCGGCAATTTTTTTGCATTTGGTAACTTGAGCAGGGGTTAGAAGTTTGTCCGACTGTGCCATGCAGAACTCCTTAGCATTTACAGATGTGCAAGTGTTTTAGCCATCAAAACAAACTATGCATAAATTATGACAGTTTGATTACAGTGAAATGACAGCGATGTCGCTGATAAGTTTTGATGGACGCCGCCGAACAACATCATCGTAACTGACTGTCCTTGCTGCCACGTCGATTGAACAGATGTGATGCTTTGTTTTCTCTGTCGATAACTTCCTGACATTTGACGCAAAGCCGAACACCGGGAATCGCCTCACGTCGCGCCTGCGGAATGATTGCATCACATTCTTCACAATGCGTCAGGCTCTCACCTTTAGGTAAACGAGCGCGTGCTTGATTAATCGCATCTTCGACACTGGCATCTATTTGGTCTTGTACTGCCCCGTCTCGGGACCATCCTCCAGCCATGACAACCTCCAACTGACTGACTTCACAGCTTTAATAGAACATATTAGATCCATATTGGGTTGAGTGCATTAAAACGCAAGCTGATGGCTACTCCGTTTACTCCAAGGCTGGCTTTGATTGAGCTTGCGAACCCCAACAATTGGTTGAGAAATCTCAACAAATTTATTGGCCTCATGGTTTGGAACGCTGCCGCTGGGCGTTCATTTCTTTTGTTTGCCCAAAAGAAACGAACCAAAGAAAAGGGCACCCGACATTGCCTTGTTTCCAAAAATTAACTTTGTTTTATGGCGTGGTCGAAAACTCGCTGCGCTCAGACACTCGACCACTTAACCCATAAAACAAAGCCAATTTTTGGCGGCAATAGACGGGGGTTAAATATGGTCGGTAGGTTGGCGCTGAGCTTGCGAAGCCCAACGTTTGACGAGATTATCGCATGCGGAGGAATGACGGTTTTGTGTTGGCCTGCGGCTCCTCGATAAAAAAAGGGGGGGGGCGCGAACCCGCAGGGTGATCATTAGCTGACCTTTTGGATTTGTTTTTTGGTCATACAAAAAATGAACAGCAGGCTTCAGTCCGCAAATAAAGTCACTATGATTTGTTGCCGTTTAATAATGATACCGACAAGAGATAATCGTAATCGCTGAATCCTCAACGGCATAAACCAAGCGGTTGGTGTCATCAATTCGCCGGGACCAGAAGCCGGACAGGTTTTCTTTTAAAGCTTCCGGTTTGCCGATCCCTTCAAATGGATTGCGTTGAACATCGATGATCAATTTGTTGATGCGGCGAAGTGTTTTTTTATCCTGACCTTGCCAATAGAGATAATCTTTCCAAGCCTCGTCAGTCCATGACAATAAGCGTTTAGTCATCCATCAGCTCTCGTGGTTTGGCTTTACCAGCCTTGAATTGTTCAATTGATTTATTCAGATGTTTGACGTTCTCGGGTGAGCGCAGTAAGTGCACGGTTTCCATCAGACCGTTGAAGTAGTCCAATGACATCACCACCGCATCTTCTGCATCCCGGCGGGTGATGATGGTGGTATCGGCATCGTTCACCACACCATCGAGAATGGTTTTTAAGCTGTTTCTAGCTTCTGAAAATGAGACGATTTTCATATCGGCACCTTTGTACAATTAGTTGTACAAGTATAGGTGGATTGGGAGACTTGTACAATAAGTTGTTCAAGTTTTTGGCGGTGGAGCTATTCATTTTGGTAGGTTGCGGTTGAGCCCGCGAAACCCAGTAATTGGGTGTGAGATCTCAACAAATTTATTGGCCTCATGGATTGGAACGCTGCCGCGGGCGTTCATTTCTTTTGCGTGCCCACAAATTTGTCTGGAACAAATTTGGACGCCGGAAGCGCCCGAAGGGTGAGAGGCATGGATGCCTCGAATCAAAAAAACGAACCAAAGAAAAGGGCAGCCCATGCTTGCCCTGCGGGTTCCCTGTGCTTCTCGATATGGTCGGGCATGACGGAAACTCGCTGCACTCAAACAACCGTTATGCTGATCCGACCAGCTCTGCGATGCTCGGCTTCGCATAAGGGCGTTGGGGGGCTTCTTTGCCATAGGTTGGCGCTGAGTTTGTGAAGCCCAACAAATCCCTAACCTGATCGCTACCCGCGAATGTAGTAGTGTTTCAAAATCAGTATAAATTGTCTGTTCTCAAGCACTCTCATCAAAAAATCAGGTCGAAGCTGCTAAGCTAACTACCAATCAAACAATTAATCCCCACATCCATGAAATACACCGACCTAAGAGACTTCATCACCAACCTGGAGAAACAGGGCGAACTCAAGCGCATCACCACCGAGGTGGACCCGCATCTGGAAATGACCGAGATCTGCGACAGGGTGTTACGGGCGGGGGGGCCGGCGATTCTGTTTGAAAATCCCAAAGGCAGCAGTGTGCCTGTCTTGGCCAACCTGTTTGGCACACCTAAACGGGTGGCGATGGGCATGGGTGAGGATTCTGTAGAGGCGCTGCGTGAAGTCGGCAAATTACTGGCATTTCTGAAAGAGCCAGAACCACCCAAAGGCATGAAAGATGCTTGGGACAAATTGCCGATCTTCCGCCAGGTTTTGAATATGGGACCCAAAATGGTCCGCAATGCGCCGTGTCAGCAACAGGTGATTGAAGGTGATGCCATTGATTTGAGTCAGTATCCGATTCAGCATTGCTGGCCGGAAGATGCCGCACCGTTGATTACCTGGGGACTGGTGGTCACCCGTGGTCCGCATAAAACCCGGCAGAATCTTGGCATTTACCGTCAACAGGTGATTGGCAAGAACCGGGTGATCATGCGTTGGTTGTCACATCGTGGCGGCGCGCTCGACTTTAAGGAATGGCAGCAGACTCATCCTGGTGAACCGTTTCCAATTGCGGTGGTGCTGGGTTGCGACCCGGCAACGATTCTGGGTGCGGTGACTCCGGTGCCGGATACCTTATCTGAATATGCATTTGCCGGTTTGTTGCGTGGCAGCAAAACCGAGCTGGTCAAATGTATTGGCAGTGATTTGCAGGTGCCTGCGCACGCTGAAATTGTGTTGGAAGGTTTTATTTACCCGGATGATATGGCACCGGAAGGGCCGTATGGCGATCACACCGGCTATTACAATGAAGTCGACAGTTTCCCGGTGTTTACCATTGAGCGCATCACTCAGCGCAAAAATCCGATTTATCACAGCACTTACACCGGCCGACCACCGGATGAACCTGCGATTTTAGGCGTGGCCTTGAACGAAGTGTTTGTGCCAATTTTGCAAAAGCAATTTCCGGAAATTGTCGATTTTTATCTGCCGCCCGAAGGCTGTTCCTACCGGATGGCTGTGGTCAGCATGAAAAAACAATATGCCGGCCATGCCAAGCGGGTGATGATGGGTGTCTGGTCATTTCTACGGCAGTTTATGTACACAAAATTCGTGATTGTCGTCGATGATGATGTCAATGTGCGCGATTGGCAGGATGTGATCTGGGCCATTACCACGCGTATGGATCCGGCCCGGGATACCGTGCTGGTGGAAAATACGCCGATTGATTATCTGGATTTTGCTTCGCCGGTGTCGGGGCTGGGCTCGAAAATGGGCATGGATGCCACCAACAAACTACCGGGTGAAACCGATCGTGAATGGGGCCGGCCAATTGAAAAAGATCCGGCGGTGGTAGCGCGTATCGATGCTATGTGGTCTGAGCTGGGACTGGCTCCTGAATCCGACTAGCTGCTGAAATAACCTAGCACCAGATAGACGATGTTCAAAACAGCCAGGGCAATGATCAGGAAAAAGGTGATTTGCATGCCCAGCACACGCTTTCTGACATCGTTATTTTTCAATGCGCTGGCATGTAACAAGCGACCCGTCAGTAAGCTAACGCCGGCCAGGTGAATCAGCCAGGGGGAGGCATGCATCAGCTCAAGCAGCAAAATCAGCAGCAGGCTGATGGGAATGTATTCGACGGCGTTGGCTTGAGTGCGAATGGCGGCTTGTAGTTCGTTAATGCCGCCATCTCCTAAACTGACCTGATGTTTTCGGCGTAAAGCGATCACTGCCAAAGACAATTTGACCAGCAGTAATGCGCACAGACTTGCATATAAAGCAGTGAGCATCATTGACTCCTACTATTTAGTGACCATCGGTATTGCTCTCTACCCAGCGTTCGCCATCAGGTCGCGTTTCTTTTTTCCAGAAAGGAGCTCGCTGCTTCAGTTCTTCAATCAACCAGGCGCAAGCTTCCAGTGCAGCGCGGCGATGTGCTGACCAGCAGCCGATCAGAACGATTGGATCATTTGGTGCAATAGCGCCAACCCGATGCACAATCAGACAGTCAAGCAGCGGCCACTGCTGGCGTGCCTGCTGTTCCAGTTTGTCCAGATAATGAGCGGTCATTTGCGGGTAATGTTCCAGTTGCATTCCCGAAACACTGGCATTGTCGTTAAAATCACGCATGCTGCCGACAAAACAGGCGCAAGCGCCAAAGCTGCCTGCCTGCAGCGTTTGTTGATGTTCGTTCAACAGTTGATAGGGCTCAAAATGGCAATCAATGATCTGACTGCTCATTTCAGCCTCCCGTCACCGGTGGAAAGAATGCGACTTCATCGCCAGCCGTGATCTTGGCATCAAAATCAGCGTATTCAAGGTTGATGGCGACTAATACCTTTTCAGGTTTCGGCATGCCGCCTGTGGCCTGATACCAGGCATCGGCTGCGGTTTGGGCATGTTCCAGCGTGGTCTCGGCTATGCCGGTTTTTTCACGCAGACTGGCAAAAAATTTGACTTCAATAGACATCGACAGCATCGTTTTTGAAATGAAACACAAGGATACCATTAGCCATGGCGGAATTAACCCATTTTAACCCGGCCGGTGAAGCACACATGGTCGATGTTGGTGACAAGCAGGTGACACAGCGACTGGCGGTGGCCGAAGGTTTTATCCATATGTTGCCTGAGACACTCAGATTAATAGAGCAGGGCGGGCATAAAAAGGGGGATGTGCTTGGTATCGCTCGCATCGCCGGAATTATGGCGGCCAAAAAGACCGCTGACTTGATTCCGCTATGTCACCCACTGGCACTGACTAAAGTCAGCATAGCGTTTCAAACTGATCCTGCTGACAATCATGTGTATTGTCAGGCAACCGTTGCAACCAGTGGTCAGACAGGTGTTGAAATGGAGGCACTCACTGCTGTCCAGGTGGCGCTGTTAACAATCTACGATATGTGCAAAGCTGTTGATCGCGGTATGACCATGACCAATATTCGGCTATTGGAAAAAGCAGGCGGTAAATCGGGTCATTGGCAGCGCTAAAAAAGTTAAGTTTCAATTAACAAAGCGGCGAATAAAATATAGGAAAAATTCCTATATTCGGCGTACGATCGCAACGCGATCACCGCCACAGAAACCTTGCCAAGGAACGCCGCCATGCGCCAATCAAAGTTTATTCCTATTCTGCTTGCCACCAGTTTGTTGGCACTAACTCCTGTCACGCAGGCTTCGGAGCTCGAATTGCTGATCAATATGCTGCACGAAAACGGCATGGTCAGCGATGAACAATACGGTCGTTTGATTGCTGAATTGAATCAGAACAAGCAAGCGACTGAAACAGAAAAACAGCAAGAACTTGAAGCCAGGCAAGTGATGGAGGCCAGGCTGGACGAGGCTACCAAACCACCTGAAGTCGAAGTGACCACCCGTGGCGGTATCCGAGTGCGTACTACCGATGGTGAATTTGAAACCCGCTTGCGTGGTCGTTTGATGGTGGATGCCGCAGCGCATAATGGCAATCCAGATCTGGGCGATGGCACCGAAATTCGCCGTGCGCGGCTGGCCTGGACCGGGCGGATCTTTCACGACTGGAGCTTCCAGCTTGATTATGATTTTGCCGATGGCGGCAAACTGCGTGACTCGTTTGTTTCCTATGAAGGTTTTGAGGATATCCGGTTACGCACCGGCTTGATGGAAATCCCGTTCCAACTGCAATACCGCACCAGCTCCAGCAACTCGCAATTGATCGAACGCAGCTTGCTGGGTGCGTTTGGTGGTGACCGTTACATCGGTGTGATGGGCGATATCAAGAAACAGCATTGGAGTTTTGCTGCTGGTGCGTTTGGTGATACCGCGACCCGGAAAAACCCGATCAACGATGAAGGCTGGGGACTTGGCAGTCGCCTGACGGTTGCGCCTATTAACAGTGATGGACGACTGTTGCATTTTGGCACAGCGGTGATGTATCGCAATGTCGATAAAGATGCCAGTGGCCAGCAGCGAGTGGTCCGTTTTAGCGAACAACCTGAAGCTCGAGTGGCGGGACGTCCCATTGTGGATACCGGCGATATCTCGAACAGTCGCAGCTTTACTCGTTATGGCGCGGAAACCGCGGTGATTCGTGGTCCATTCTCGGCGCAGGCCGAGTATGTCTATACCGCCGTCAGTCGCAGCAGCGCCAGTAATCTTGGCTTTGATGGCTGGCACCTTCAAGCCGGCTATTTCCTGACCAACGATGCGCGCGTCTACGAGCGTGGTGAGTTTGGCGCTGTCACGCCCAAACACCAAGTGGGGCAGGGCGGTATCGGTGCCTGGGAGTTGACCCTGCGTTACAGTAGTCTGGATCTCAGTGATCGCGACATCATTGGTGGTGAAATGGATCTGTTCAATGTGGGTGTGAACTGGTTTCCGGTGCCAATGTTGCGCTTTTCGGCCAACTACATTGACGTGATAAAAGTCAAAGACGGCCCGAATGACGGCCAGAAACCTCGGGTATTTCTGGTGCGCAGTCAGTGGGCCTTCTAGTCAAAACCATGGCTTTGCAGTAAGGATTGTCCCGGGGCCTTGAGCAGAAATTCCAGAAAGTTGTGTGTGTCCTGGCTGGCCTGATCTCTGACAATTGCAGCGTATTCAGCAGCGACTTCCAAGCTGGCCGGTAATTTGATGATCTGCAGTTGACGATACTGCTGCCGAGCCAGTTGTGCGTTGGTGCAGTAGCTGAGAAATATA
This sequence comes from Methylophaga lonarensis MPL, assembly GCF_000349205.1. GTDB lineage: Bacteria > Pseudomonadota > Gammaproteobacteria > Nitrosococcales > Methylophagaceae > Methylophaga > Methylophaga lonarensis. The sequence goes on from NZ_APHR01000015.1 coordinate 39,523, forward strand.
TCGGCTTGCCGCTGTTGCATCAGCCAGGCATAGGGATTGTGGCCGGCAGGTGCAGCGGGGCTGTCTGGTCCGCCGGTCAGCAACAGTGCTTTGTCTTTAAGCTGTTGCTCACTGCCGGCTAGCAGCTGTTCTGCTCTGGCAAACATCTGCAGTGCATAATCACCGCTGGGGTCACTGACCGGCGTGGAGATACCGAGGCGAATCTGCGGCTCCAGCAGTACGGTCAGTAAGGAATCACTATCAACATCAATGCCCGGTTGTGCGATGGCGCACAGTGAATTACGGGCAAATGGATGGACTTTATCACCCCAACCCTGAGCCTTGAGCGCTGCGGGATGCTGCAGATTGGCAGACAGAAAAATATCGGCATCGGCACCCGCTTCCAGTTGCTGTCTCAACAGTCCGCTCGGGCCATAGTGTCGTTTGATCTGAATCGGATGCTGTTGTTGATAAGCCTCGGCAATTTCATCAATCACAGTCGTCAGGCTACCCGCTGCAAACAAGCTAATCACGTTATCCTCGGCAAAAATAGCTGGTGACACAGCAATCATAGCCAACAGCAGTTGCAGTAAACATCGTCGGCCTTTGAACATGATGCGTATTGCCTAGAGGGATTGCAGAAATGCCAGCAGCGCTTCTCGCTCTGCCGTGCTCATCTCGATAACGGCGTCACGACTTGCCTGGGCAGCGCCGCCATGCCAGAGAATAGCCTCAAGCACCGTGCGCGCCCGACCATCATGCAGATAACCGACCCGGTCTGCGACCTGTTCGGCAAGTCCCAGCCCCCATAAGGGGGCGGTGCGCCACTCACTTCCAGAGGCATCCGCTTCGGGTCGATGATCCGCCAGATCCGGCCCCATATCATGCAGCAGTAAATCACTGTACAAATCGACTTGTCGGTTTGCCAGTAATGCCGGGACAGCGTCCTTTGCCGTAGTCATGGCGGGTCGATGACAATGGATACAGGCGGCGGCTGCAAATTGCTGTCGGCCGAACCTAATCTGCTCGGTTTCTACTGCTGGCTCAGGTATAGCCAGTAAACTCAGATATAGATTGACCGCCGCCAATTGTTGTTCAGTCAGTTCCGGATCTCCGCCACTGGGTGCTGCCAGACACGCAGTTTGGCCAGCGGTGCAGTTTTCTCTGGGAAACGCAGCGGAGGTAATGCCCAGATCTTCATGAAAAGCCTGGGCGATTTGTCGCTCCAGTGTTGCAATACCGGCTTTGACACCAAACCGGCCAATACGTGGTGGTTGATCTGCAGCGGCTTGCAGCCAATGCGGACGTCCGACAATACCCTCAGGCAGGCTGGACTGATAATCGACCCACTGCAGAATGGTGTCATCACTGATAGCGTCAATTAATCCCATGCCAATCAGCGGAGGTCCGATGCGGCCCGACACTAATACATCACCAAATTCACCATAGCCGGGATGGCTTAGTGAAATCGTCGGGCGACGCAGCTCGATTTCGACACCATCAGCCAGCGTCACACTGACAGACTCATAATGCACCCGCGCCTGACCTTCTGCCGGCACGCCCGGAATGGCCCGTTCCTGTAACTGTTCGCCATAAACCGGATGTGGCCAGACATTGCCCTCGTCGTCAGTGACACTCAGCCGAACCAGCATTGAACGCATGGGCTCGCCGGGTGAATCCGGTGCACGACCGCGTCCGTTGCCGGGATGACATTCCAGACAGGACAAGCTGTTGAACAAAGGCCCTAAGCCATCAATATCAGGTGTTGTCGAGGGGGCTATCACCCACATCTGATTGAACAGGCTACGGCCATCGTTGAACTGGCTTATCAACGCATCGGGCATCGCCGGCATGGGCAGGGCCAATGCGCGGCGTGAACGTTCATCGCTACTGATATCTGTATCAGCGAATCCGCCTGCTGGAATCAGCGCCAGCAACAATATAAACAGACGAATCATCGGGATTGAATATGGTCCAGCAGTTGCTGATAGTGAGCCTGAAAACGCTGCTGCCAATGCTGCTGAAATGCCTGACATTGCTGTTCAGCCTCATTATTGTCGTGGCGTTGCTGACAGGCTTGGAGGTTTGCATCGTTGTTATCTGGCTCGTTGACCGGCCAATTCAGCAGTTGCTGACGCAGTGGTGGGTGTTGTGATGCTGGCAAGGCATGGATGGCTTGCCAGACAGTTGTCAGCAACTGGTGGTTGTCGGTAATGGCCGCATCAAACAGCGCTGAGTTGAACTCACGACGATGTAAACCTTGATCGATGTTGTAAGCGGTCTGTAACTCCAGAGCAAAAGGATTGGCCAGAGACCGTCCTGCGTAGACCTGCGGGTTCACCGGTTTTTTTCGAATATCCGGGTGCAACAACAGCGTCTGCCCGGGGTGTGAAATGACAAACTGCACAAACAATTCGGCAGCCTCAACATTGCCGGCACGTTTCAGGATGCCTATCGGTGCTGGGTTAAATGCAGTTTGCTTGGGATAAACAAACTGGCCATTGCCACCCGATGCGATGGTTGACTCAGCAAAGAAATCCAGTGTCAGGCCAATACTGGCGCGTTGTTGTAAAACCTGGTCAGTGACAAAGTCTGAACCACGTCCTATCAATCGGCTATTGGCGGCGATGGCCAGCCACTGCGACCAGCCTGCTTGCCAGCCCTCGGCTTGCAGTAATTGATCAATCAGCATCGGGGCGTAGCCAACCTGAGAGGGCACTGGCATGGCGATGTGTTGATACCAGGCAAAGTCAGTGAGTTCCTGCCAGCGTTCAGGGGCTTTCAGATTCAATCTTTCAAGATCATCTGGCACGAAAAACAGACCATAACCGGCCATTTCCGATGCGATAAAGGCATTGTCGCTGTCGTGTAACGGGAAGTCGCCCAGTGAGGCGGGCAACACATCATGATGCAGACTTAACGGCTGTAAAAAGTCCTGTTGTTTGAGTTGTTGAAAGGCACGCCAGGAGGGCAGCCAGACAACATCTGTGCCAGCGCCATTGTTTTCATCCAGCCATTGCAGGGCATCTTGCGGCCGTCGCCACAGCAGATCGATACGAATATCGGGATGTTCAGCCTCAAAAGCTTCAATGAAGTGACTTAACATGGTTTGCGGATAGCTGCTCAGCAGCGTCAGACTGCTGGCGCCTGCCGTGAGCGGCAGGCAACACAATAACAGTGATAACAAATAGCGGCGCATGATCAGAACCGGTAACTCAGGTTGGCGTAGTAAGTACGGCCCGGCTCCGGCCAGCCTTCGGTGTAGGCATAGTTGCGATCCAGAAAGTTTTCGACGCCAAAGCGGGCGGTAAAGCCCTGACCAAACTGATAACTGCCACGGAAATTGGCGACGGTAAAGGAACTGGCGACACGCTCACGATCGGTAGAGCTGAAGCGCTTGCTTTCATACTGGGCGCTGGCCGAGAGTGATAATGCCGGTGTCGCCTGCCAGGTGGCATAAGCAAACAGGGTATGTTCCGGTGCGTCGGTCAGTTGCAGATCCGAACTGCGATTTTTACGGTCCAGGTAACTGTATTGGGTACCCAGCAACCAGTTTTCACCTAGCCAGAATTCACCGCCAAGCTCAACACCGCGCGAACGCACTTTGTCGACATTCTGGTTTTGCGAGCGAGCAGGGCCCACAGGTTCGATATCGACCCGTTGAATCAGATCGCGAATATTACTGTGGAAAATGGCCGCTTCAAGCCTTGCCACAGTGCCAATGCGATGTACCCAGCCTATTTCGGCGGTGGTGGCTTTTTCCGGTTTAAGATCCGGGGCAGGCAACGCACGACCATTGCTGGTGGAATAGCGGTCACTCATGGTCGGCACCCGGGTTTTGCGTGACAGGGTGATGCGGCCTTCATTGGCATTATCCGGTGCAAATAAATAGCCAATCTGAGGATTCCAGCCATCGGTACTGTTGTTATCAAACTCGCCACTTTTAACGCTGTCACGGCGGTCATAGCTGACACCGGCAACAATAAACTGCCGCTCCGTCAGGGTGATAGTGTCTTCGATGGCAAACGAATAGGTTTTGTCCTGATATTTGTCTCTGTCTGGATCGCCAATCACATAATCGACATGCTCATCAAATTTATAATGGGCAGCGACTTTGACCAGATGATTGGCGATGTGCCGACCGTATTCCAGACTGCCGCCATAGCTGTAATCATCGTAAATACTCTCCCGTGATAAATCGGTGTATTCGCGGTCGTTGTACCAGTCAAACTGATTATCGAACTGATCGTAGTAAAGACGGGTTTTCAGATAACTGACGTCATCGAGTGCCGTGTTGCTGAGAAAATAAATACTTTCTCTGTCCCAGAACGGCCAGCGGCGATAGCGTGGCGTTTCGTCTGCGGTGCCTGCATAGGTGGGCACATTCTTTTTACCGTCCTGTTTGACGTAGCTGATGGCGTATTCATCGGTTTCATTGGGTGTCCAGCCCAGTTTCAGGCTGATTTTTTTATCACGGTATTCGGCGTTTTTGCGAAGGCCTCGGCCCTGTTCGTCATTGGGACTGAACATGTTGGACAGCGAGAAGGCGTTTTGATCCACATAGCTGACACCGGTTTGCACATACCACTGTCCCTGATTACTGCCAAAATTACCCCAGACACGCGAACCATCACTGCCTCGGGTATCGCCAACCTGATAGCCTGCACCTACCTCGCCTTCAAATTTTTCACTGGGCCGACGCGAAATCAGGTTGATGGCTCCCCCCAGGGTGTTGGGGCCATAGAGTACCGAGCTAAAGCCTTTGGAAACATTCACCTCGGCAATATCAAAGGTGGTAAAACGCCCGAGATCCACCGTGCCATCGTAGGAAATATAGACCGGCATGCCATCCACCAAGACCGGCACCTGACGCATGTTAAAACCCCGAATATAAGCAACCTGTTCATTACGCATGCCGATATTGCCAACCGCTACACCGGGCACTCGGTCCAATGCTTCGGTGAGGGTTTCACGGTTTTCATCGCGCATCAGGTCGGCATCAATGCGAGTGGTGCCCAGTGCGGGCAATTCCTGCGCTGCAGTGACTTCAATTCGACCCAGTTCAAAGCTGCCAGTGGCTTGTGCCACTGGTGTGGATGCCAGAGCAGCTACCAATATAGATAGCGGTTTTATCGATGGAGACATGGGATATTTCCTCAAAAAAATAGTTCAATGTATTTGTAAAAATATAACGGGTGCCGAAAAAAAACCGCTGCGCCAGAAAAATTGAACTATTCGGTGGGCACCGGTTTGGCAAAAAACAGTGGCTGACCATCGATGGTAAAGTTGTCAATCAGCTCGCGGCCGGCGTCACTGGTGATGAAATCCATGTAGAGACCGGCACTTGCTCGATCAACATGTGGGTGACGCACCGGATTGACGGCCATGATGTGATAGGGATTGCTGAGCTCGGCACCGCCTTCGAACAGCAGTTGCAAGGACATATTGTTGCTGAAGGCAATCTGGGTGCCACGGTCGGTCAGTACATAGCCCTGCATTTCATCGCCGATTTTCAGCACCGCGCCCATGCCCTGGCCGGCCTGCACATACCAGCGACCTGCGGGGTCAACTCCCGCTTTGTGCCATAACTGCATTTCTTTTTTATGGGTGCCGGAATCATCACCTCGCGAGATAAATCGCTCGCCACTGGCTGCGATTTTCTGCATGGCCTCGATGATTGAACTGGCGGTGCGCACTTGGCCGGATCATTGGCCGGGCCAACCAGCACAAAGTCGTTAAACATCACGTAGCGACGGTCTACAAAATCACCGGATTCGATAAAGCTGAGTTCTGCTTCCGGAGCATGTACCAGCGCCAGATCCACATCGCCATTGGCGCCCAGCTTCAGAGCCTGACCGGTGCCGACTGCAATGACCGCCACTCTGATGCTGGTCTGTTCAGTAAAAGCGTTGTTGATGACTGACAGCAAGCCGCTATTGTCAGTACTGGTGGTCGTTGACAGTTTCAGGAAGGATTGACCGTGTGCTACCGGCGCAAGTATGCAGAACAGTAACAGCGCTTTTTTCATGACTATTTTGTCTCGGCTAAATTATCGATGTATTCCATCATGTATAACGATGATTGTAAACACGAAACCGGCGAACATCGAACAGGGTGTTAACGAAGCTGCGCGCCAAGCATGGCCAGATCATCAGCCACTGCAGCATTGGCTTTTTGTTGTATCGCCTGATACTGCTGCAGAATCTGTTTGCCAAACTCAGTGACCTGAGCGCCGCCACCATGACTGCCGCCGGTGACCGTGCTGACCAGAGGCTGTTGAAAGCTTTCATTCATTACGTTGACCAGATCCCAGGCGCGTTTGTAGGACATGTTCATGGAACGGGCCGCCGCTGAAATCGAACCCTGCTCAATGATGGCTTGCAGTAAATCTGCTTTGCCAGGACCGATAGCAACCAGATCGTCTCTATGTAGCCTGATTTTCAGACTGGCTTTGACAGCCTCATTGCTGACCATCATTGTGCAAGCTCCTGTCGAAGCAATGCCAGATCCGTCTGCAACCGTTGCACAAAAAACGCCAGCGTCAGTGAATGATTGGAGAGCAGCCCAAAACCGTGACGATTGAGAATAATTGGGCTGCATAGCGAGCGCAGGCTCACTTCAAGTTCCATCACCATTTGGGATAACAACTCGTTTGCATTGCTGGACAATACTTCGGCAAAGTCTACCTGAACGGCTTCAAGGAGATGTTTGAGCGCCCACAGCTGCCCTCGGGTTTCAAAGAACACATTGTCTATCTGATAGCGAGGCGTGTGCTCCTGGTTGATAGCTTTTTGTAATGGACGATGGCTGGCGCTGAGTTTTTCCAGGCGGTCTTGCAGTCTTTCTGCGACAGTATTCAGCCAGCTATCCAGCGCTTGAGTCGTAATCGTGAAACTGGCGACATCTTCGTCCTGTGTGCCCAGTCGGGATTGGTAGGAGGCAAGTGATCTAATGGCGCGGCGGTATTCCCGCTCACTTGACGGAAACATCCAGGAATTTGAGTCAAACGCAAAACGTTCAGCAGCTTGTTTGAGATCCGGATCATCTTCAAATTGCGGCAGTGAGCGGCTGAAATCTTGTTGCATGGCCGATGTAAAATCTCTGATTTGTGTCAGTACACCGAACTCCCATGAGGGCATATTGTCCATCCACACGGAAGGTGGCAGTACGTCATTACGCAGATAGCCGCCGGATTTGTTCAGTAAAGTCTCACCGAGTTGTTTGAGGGTTACGGTTGAGACATAACCTGGCACCATTTCATGTTGATAAGTGTCAGCCTGTGTCTGGGCAATCATGGCAGGGTCGAACAGTGAAGGTATACGACTCCACCACCACATGAACAACAAAATCAGCAATAAAAACGTCAGCCCTGCGGCTGCCAGAGGCTTTGCCAGCGATTTTGGATCGGCAGGCAGGCGAATTTTGTTGAACAGTTGTTGAGCGCGGAACTTGAATGTTTGCAGGCTTTGTGAGATTTGCATGGCTGGCTCATCAGAGATTCAGAAGGCTTATGACAGCTTATTCTCTCAATCCTCTGATGACAACCATCGTCAGTTCAAGACGAAATCTGACTTGACTTGCTGCTGATAGGCTCAGAATAATGGATGGTTTGCGACTTAACATTACGTAATTACTATAAATATAAAAACGGAGGTCGTTTTTTCAATGACGCTCAGAATCGAGATTGAAGACCTTGCCAAACACTTTGGTGAGATAAAAGCTGTAGATGGTGTGACTTTCTCAGTCAGTAAGGGAGAAGTCCTGGGGTTTTTGGGGCCCAATGGTGCTGGCAAGTCCACTACCATGAAGATGATTACCGGGTTTTTGACGCCGACCCGAGGTACGGTCAGGGTATGTGGTTACGATGTACTGACTGACCCGATATCCGTCAAGGCCAGCATTGGTTATCTGCCTGAAGGCGCACCCGCCTATGCGGACATGACGCCGGAGGGTTTTCTTAAATTCATTGCCGATGTTCGTGGATTGCGTGGCGCTGAGAAAAAACGTGCTGTTGCCTCTGCCGCTGAAAAGGCGCGAATCACACACGTCATGTTTCAACCCATCGAAACCTTGTCAAAAGGTTACAAACGTCGGGTAGGTCTGGCACAGGCGATTTTGCATAATCCGCCGGTATTGATCATGGACGAGCCAACCGATGGTCTTGACCCGAATCAAAAATACGAAGTGCGTACGCTGATCAACGAAATGGCCGAAGACAAAGCCATTATCATTTCCACCCACATTCTCGAAGAAGTGCACGCGATGTGTAATCGCAACGTACTGATTGCCAACGGCAAGATTGAATTTGATGGTACGCCGCATGAGCTTGAGGCATTGTCGCGTTATCACAATGCGGTCTGTGTCTCGGTAGGTGGTGTGGAAACAGACGCCTTGTCACGTTTTGTAGAGTCGCTTGATGATGTGGCTGGCACTGAACCGCTTAACTTCAATAATGGCATTCGCATCTTCCCGAAAGGTGGCAAGCAAATCACCCTGGAATTATCAGAGAGAATTCGCAGCAATGGCTGGCAAATTGAGTCTCTCTATGTCGAAAACGGAAGACTTGATGAAGTATTCCGCACCCTGACTACTCGTCCTGGAGATGCTGCCTGATGAATATGCACAATATCTGGTTCATTATGAAGCGTGAGTTCAATGGCTATTTCGCCACACCGGTAGCTTACGTTTTTATCGTTATATTTCTACTGCTGGCAGGTTTTTCCACATTCTTTGTCGGCAACTTCTTTGATCGCGGCGAAGCCGATTTATATCCTTTCTTTTCCATGCATCCCTGGCTGTACATCTTACTGATTCCGGCCATCTCGATGCGTTTATGGGCAGAGGAACGTAAAAGCGGCTCTATTGAACTGCTGATGACATTGCCGGTGTCGGTGTTCGAAGCGGTTATTGGTAAGTTTCTTGCCGCCTGGGCGTTCACGGGTCTGGCATTACTCCTTAATTTCCCGTTATGGATCACTGTTAATTACCTGGGCTCACCAGATAACGGCGTTATCTTTGCCAGCTTCCTTGGCAGCTTGCTGATGGCGGGTGGCTTCCTGGCAATTGGTGCCTGCATCTCTGCAACGACCAAGAATCAGGTAATTGCCTTTGTTGTCAGTGTGGTGGTCAGTCTGATTTTTGTACTGGCAGGCTACGGCATTGTTCTGGATTTCTTTAGCAGTTGGGCACCAAGGGTATTGGTGGACGTGATCAGTTCGTTCAGCTTCCTGACGCATTACGATGCTATTTCCAAAGGCGTCATTGATATGCGTGACATGCTCTACTTTGCTTCACTGATCGCCATCTGGCTGTTTGCCAATGCGCTGATCGTGAATGCCCGCAAAGCTGATTAGGGGAACAAAGCACTTATGAATAAGCAATTATTATCTCCGGCGGGATTGGTTCTGGCGATCATCCTGTTCGTTTCTTTTATTATTGTGGTGAACAATAATCTGACCTCTGCCAGAATCGATTTGACTGAAGACAGGTTATACACCTTGTCCAATGGTTCGCTGAATATCATCCAGAGTGTTCAGCAACCCATTACTCTGCGCTTTTACTACTCAGAACGAGTCGCTCAGGCATTGCCTGGCATCCGTGCTCATGCGCAGCGGGTTCAGGAGCTGCTGCGTGAGTATGAGCGAGCCTCAAATGGCATGATCAGATTGTTGGTCATTGATCCACGGCCGTTTACAGACCATGAACAACGGGCGGAGCAATACGGCCTGTTGGGTATTCCCATCGATGGTGAGGATGATCCATTGTTTTTCGGTCTGGCAGCCACCAATGAGCTGGATGGTCTTGAAGTCATTCGTTTTTTCCAAACGGTCAATGAAGACACCTTGGAATACGATCTGACCCGACTGGTGCAGACGCTCTCTGAAGCTCAACGCAGAAATATTGCGGTACTGAGCGCTTTGCCAATTGATGGTGAAGATTTTGATCCACTGAGTGGCCGTCTGGAAGAAGGTGGCAGTCCGCCATGGCCAATCATGGGCGAGCTACGGGATCTGTTCAACGTTTCAGTACTGCCAGCGGATGTTCGCCGTATCCCTTCCAGTCTCGATGCCCTGGTTGTGGTACATCCCAAAGAGCTGACGGATGCAACCTTGTATGCCATTGAGCAATACGTGCTCAGTGGTGGTCGACTGGTGACTTTTGTCGATCCGCATGCGGAAATCGATCAGCCACCACGCGATCCTGATAATCCGATGTCAGCCATGATGGCCTCGCGTGCCTCGAACATGGACAAGCTGTTCCAGGCTTGGGGCTTTCAGCGCTCGCCAACGGATGTGGTGGCCGACCGAGTCACTGCAACACGTGTTGACTTTGGTGCGCGTACCAATCATCAACCGATTGACTACGTACTCTGGCAGGCACTCACACCTGACAATATGAATCAGGAAGAGCGCATTACTGCCAACCTGCGTCGCATCAACGTGGCGACTCCAGGGCATTTTGTTCTGCTGGAGGATGCCAGCACCGAAATCACACCGTTACTGTCTTCTTCGAGTGAAGCGATGCTGGTGGATCGACGTGTCGTGCAATTCCGTAACGATCCTGTGGCATTACTGACCCGTTATGAACCGGGAACAATTAGCTATCCGATGGCAATCAGGGTGCGTGGTGAAGTGCAGACTGCATTCCCGGAAGGCGCACGTGATGCTACAGGTCAGGTACAAAAAATGCCGAACCATCGTGATAGTTCTGATGGGCCGATCGATGTGATTGCTATTGCAGATGTTGACATGCTCAACCCTCGTTTCTGGGTTCAACAGCAAGAGTTCTTTGGTGAAACCATTAACTTCACCACATCGAACAATGTTGATTTTCTGACTAACGCAATTGAAGATATCACGGGTACAGAAGGCTTAATCAGTGTGCGTTCGCGTACTGGTTTTTCACGTCCCTTCACTCGTGTTCAAGCGATTCAACGTGAGGCTGAGCGCCGTTTCAGAACTCAGGAACGTGAGTTGCAAAGAACTGTTCAGGAAACTCAACAGGCGATTGCTCGAATGCAATCAGCCGGTGCAGGTGAACAATTGCTGACACCTGAACAGGAGCAGGAAATCGCCGAGCTGCGTCAGATGGCCAATCAAGCCGAGCAGGAACTGCGCCGCGTGCGAGTTAACCTGCGTCAGGATATTGAGCGTTTGGATACGCAACTCAAGTTTTTCAACATCGGTCTGGTGCCCATGATTGTCATTTTATTGGCAATTCTTTCCGGCTGGTTGCGTCTGCGTAAACGCAGACAAGGCCGGTTCCAGCACTAATTGCTGTGTGGCCCCTTATTTAGGACAGGTTGAGAAAATGACAAAAAAATTAAATGCATTTAACGTTTTACTAATATTGACCATCATCATGGTATTGCTGATGGCTGTGACGATTTTCAAGGCAGTGGGCGATGACGAGGATTTTGCGCCCTTGTTTCCTGAAATGCTGTCTGAGTTGAACTCGATCAATACCGTTCGATTCAATAGTCGTCAGGGTGACTTTACGCTGTATCGTCAGGGTGGCGAGTGGTTCATTAGCGAACACTTTGATTATATGGCCGATGGTCGTCAGGTCCGCCGAATGCTGGTGGATATTGCCGAATCACGAATCCTCGAACGCAAAACTGATAACCCGGAACACTATCTGTTACTTGGCGTTGAAGGTATCGAAGACGGTGGAGAATCAGTGCAGATCACTATGCTTGATCAAGATGAGACCGTAGCGCAGTTGGTCTTGGGACGTACCCGTGATACCGCTCGTTGGGATGGCCCGACACAGCACTATGCGCGCCGAGGTGGTGAAGACAGAAGCTGGCTGGTTGAAGGCTATCTGAATCTGAGTCCAGTCATGATGAACTGGGTGCGTACCCAGATCGTTGATATTGAACGTGAGCGGATCGCAAAGGTGACCATCACACAACCTGACGGTTCATCTGCTACTTTGGTCAACCTTGGCCAACGTAACCGCTTCGGAACCCCCGAGGATAGAGAGGCAACGGTATTTGTCTATGAACAATTAGGCTATGACATTGCTGGCTCCTTGCATCAGTTGCGCATGCAGGATGTACAACCGGCAGAGCAGTTTTCTCGCGGCGATGCCGAAGTGGTAACGGCAGAATTTACAACTTTTGATGGTCTGGTAGTGACATCTGAAACGTCTTTCAACGATGGTTTTTATTTCAGTACTTTTTCAGCCCAATATGATCCGGCAAGCATTACAGCTGCACCCAGTGATATTGTCGAAATGGAAGTGCTGAAAACACCAGAGCAAGTCCAGGAAGAGGCAGACTGGATTAATGAAAACCTCTCTGCTTGGGTATATCGGCTGGGTGGCTTCACCGGCACGAATCTGATGCGTGCCCGCAGTGATATTGTCACTGAGGCATCACGTACTATTCCGATGCCGGTTGATCCGATGATGATGCGTTAAAGGCGATCTGCATCATAAAACAAGGCTCCTGCGGGAGCCTTGTTTGTTTTTTAAGGCAGTTAACTTCTACCGTGCCAGCTGGTGAGTAACTCCTGTACCGTCAGCGCCAGGTCATCAGGAGAGAATTTTGGAATGAACTTGTCTGCGCCTACCTTTTCCACCAGGGCATTATTGAAAGCACCACTCATGGAGGTGTGCAGCAAGATGCGAACATCCTTGATAGCAGGATCTTTTCTGATTTCAGTGGTCAGGGTGTAGCCATCCATTTCAGGCATTTCTATATCAGAAATCAGCAAATCAATATGCTGGGTGACATCAAGACCCTCTGCCGCCCAGGCTTGCAATTGCCGGAGTGCCTTCAAACCATCATTGACAATGGTGACCTTGATCCCCAGCTGTTCCATGGTTCGACGGATCTGGTTACGAGCAACACTGGAATCATCCGCCACTAGAATGTGAAATTGTTTGTTGTGATTAAGCGAAGTGAACTGTTCGACGATGGATTGTGAAACGGTATCGTTGATGCCAACTACCTCGGCCAGTACTTTTTCAACATCAATGATTTCAATCAGTTGATTATCAATTTCAGTAATGGCGGTGACGTAGTGTTTTTTGCCGGATGCAGCTGGTGGGGGCATGATCTCTGACCAACTGGTATTTACGATGCGATCAACACTTCGAATCAAGAAACCCTGAACCGAGCGGTTGTATTCGGTAATGATCACAAAGCATTGTTGTGGTTCTTTGACGGCGCGCCCGCCGATGCCTTTTGACAGATCGTAAATACTGACTGTCTTACCCCGAACGTTGGATATACCGCAAATAACCGGATGAGCGTTAGGCAATTTGGTCAAGGCTGGACAAGGGACCGCTTCACGTACCTTGAATACATTGATTCCGTAGAGCTGTTGACCTTCCAGACGAAACAAAAGCAGTTCCAGGCGGTTATGCCCAGCCAGTTGTGTTCGTTGATCAACACCATCCATTATTCCCGCCACAGTCTGTGCTCCTCGTAGTTCTTCTTTATTTATCGGCAGTTCTTGGACAGCCTTGAATCAGCGCCAGCAGCTTGCTCAGATTTATGAGGCATGATTTTTGCTCAACTCAAGATATGAATAGCAATAGCCAGATGACTCATCGGAGAGCATAGCAATGAAAACACTATCAAGTCTTGTTTTTGCGGTTTTCAGTGTCATGTTTTTGACCCCACCGCCGCTTCAGGCAAACAGCTTGCAATCAATTTCTGAAATTGAACAGACGGCGTATGTGTTTGCGATGCAGCAGGCGCGGATGCGTTATGACAATCCCCAGGTCATCGTTGACAGTCTGGATCCCAGGCTCAGACTGCATCCTTGCGAGCGAGGTATGGAAGCCTTTGCCAATCGGGATGTGTCATCAGCAGGCAGTCAAACTATTGGCGTTCGTTGCCGAGGGCCAGTGAGCTGGACAATTTATGTACCCACCAGAATCAGAGTGATGCAGGCTGCGGTGGTAGCAGCAAGGCCTTTATCTGCCAATCATGTGCTGACCAGTGAAGATATTCGAACAGAGATGGTCGATATTGGCAATTTGCGTCAGGGAGTTATTGGTCATAGTGATTTGGTGCTGGGGCAGACGCTGCGTCATCCGATAGCTGCAGGCACCGTATTAAGCAACAATAACTTCAGACAACAGGCGACTATCAAACGCGGCGAGTTCATTCAGTTGATTGCCACGGTCGGTAAAATGGAAGTACGCATGCAGGGCACAGCGATGGCCGATGCGATGGAAGGAGAGCGGCTACGCGTCAGAAACAGTTCTTCGGAGCGTATTGTTGAAGGTATTGTTGACGGGCCTGGACGCGTCCGAGTGTCGATGTAGCGGCCAATGATTATTTTGTTAAAGTTTTCTGACCCATGTCCGATAGAATAGTCAGACGGTATAAAGGGAAGCAGACGTATGTCTGAAATCAATAACATTAAAAGCAGTGGTCAGCCCAGCCTGATTGCAACGCGTAATCCTAATGCGGATAACAATCGCGGCATGGCTACCAGCACAACTGAGCAGAGCAATTCAAATGCTGACAAGGTCAGCCTGACCGACACGGCCAGTCAATTGCAAAGCTTGCAAAGATCAGTGGCTGACCTGCCTCAAGTAGATGTGCAGCGTGTCGAAGCACTTCGCGCGGCGATTGCCGACGGCAGTTATCAGGTGGACTCTGAAAAACTGGCACGAAATATGATTGATCTGGAGGGTCAATTATAACTTCGGAGTTGCTCGTCATGACAATTCAAGCTGCCCAACAATTACTGTCTCTCCTCAAGTCTGAACTTCAGGCTGCCAAACAACTCAATGCCATGCTACTGGAAGAGCGCGAAGCGCTGACCAACTCAAATACTGCGGTCATTGATGAAGTTTCACGAAAAAAACAACCTCTGTTGGTACAGCTGGAACAGTCGGGCAGACAGCGTAACCAATTACTCAAAAACGTCGGTTTCCCTCCCGGTAAATCGGGTCTTGAAGCCTTTATCGACAATCAGGACGCGTCAGTCGCCCGTCAGCTCACTCAATTAACCGGCGAACTCAAGCAGCTCGCCAGAAGTTGCCATGAGCACAATCAAATCAATGGCGGTATCGTCAACGTCAATCGTCAATACCTTCAGCGTGCCATGAGTATTTTAAGAGGCAGAGAGCCTGACAGTGACGCTTACGGTCCCGGCGGCGAGTACACCAGCCAAGTGGTGCGTCAGCCACTAATCGGTCGGGTCTGACGCACACCATTGGCTTAATACATCTACCCAGGCTGGGTGGGTGTTGAGGCAGGGGATGAGCGTCAATTGTTCGCCACCTGCTTCTTCGAACACTTCCTGCCCGCGAATCTGGATCTCTTCCAGTGTTTCCAGACAATCCGTGACAAATGCCGGACAGATCACCAACAGTTTGCGTGCTCCAGAAGCGGCCAGTTCACGGATTCGGTCTTCGGTATTTGGCCCCAGCCATTTTTGTCTGCCGAGTCGAGATTGAAAAGCAACGGAATATCGTGAAGCCTCAAGCCCTGCTTTTGCAGCAAAAGCAGCGGTAGTCCGCATGACTTGATGTCGATAACAGGTTGCATGTGCTGGGTGAGGTGTGGCGCAACATTCAGCCTGTTTCAGGCAATGACTCCCTGATTCATCACGTTTGAGAATGTGCGACTCTGGCAGACCGTGATAGCTGAAGATCAGATGATCATAGGGTTCGTTCAGATGCGGACTAGCGCTCTCGACCAGGGCATTGATGTAGTCTGGATCATCGTAAAAGGGCTGAACTACCTGCAAAGTGATGTTCAAATCATGCGCCTTGATGACGCGCCTGGCTTCCTGAATAGATGTTTCGACGGTGCTGTCGGCAAAGTGCGGATACATCGGCATAAACAAAACTTCAGTAATCGCCGGATTCTCACAGAGTTTGAGTAGTTGTTGTTCGATACTTGGTTGACCATAGCGCATCGCCATGGCGACGGGCACATCGGTCTTGGCTTGAACAGCATCACGCAGTTGTTGAGATAACACCACTAATGGCGAGCCTTCAGGCCACCAGATACTCTGATAAGCCTCGGCAGAGGCTTTCGGGCGTGTTGGTAGCACAAACAGACTGACGATCATTCGCCTTAGCGGCCATGGCAGCTGAATCACATACGGATCCATCAAGAACTGATTGAGATAGCGACGAACCTCTGCGGTTTCAGGTTTATCAGGTGAGCCGAGATTTGCGAGTAGTACTGCGCGTTGTGTCATAAATCAAACTACCGAATTAAGAGTTGTCTGGAGGTCAGTATAAAAAAACTCAAAGCCGAGTGCCTGTGCTTTTTCTGGCACAGCCTTCTGCCCGCCTAGCAGCAATTCAGACATTTCGCCGAAAGCGGCTTTCAAAACCACTGCTGGTACAGGAAAAATTGCCGGACGGTTCAGTGCAGTGCCCAGAGCTTTGGTAAATTGCTGATTGGTCACTGGATTCGGTGCGGTGCCGTTAAACACACCCTGAGCTGATTCATGCTGCGACAAAAAGATGAACAGTCTTGCGATATCGTGCAGATGAATCCATGGCATGTATTGTTGACCATGACTGATACGGCCACCCAGGCCTAATTTGAATGGCAACAACATCTTGCCCAGAAACCCACCCTCAGCAGCCACGACCAGTCCCGTGCGCACAATGACCACGCGGATACCTGAGTTTTGGCTGATTCTGCGGCTGCCTCCCATTGCGCGCACAGTTGATGACTGTATTCATCATGGAAGTCAGATTGTTCGGTCACAAGACGATCACCCTGATTGCCATACCAGCCAACTGCAGAACCGCTAATCAGACATTGTGGTTTTTGTGGATGCTGAGCCAGCCAGGCGACCAATTGCTGGGTCAGCCCAATTCGACTCTGTTCGATTTTCTGTTTTTTTGAGGATGTCCAGCGACCATCGGCGATGGGTTCGCCTGCCAGGTTGATCACCGCATCAAATGTTTCGTTGGCCGGAATCATTTCCAGTGCAGTCACCGCTTTGATTTGCTCTCCGCAGTGCTGATGTGCTTTTTTCACATCACGGGTCCATAGCGTGATGTGATGACCTTCGCTAAGCAATTGTCGACAAATTTCGCGGCCGATTAGACCGGTGCCACCGGTCATGAGGTAATGCATACGGGTCTCCCACAAAGTTATTAGGTAATAGAAAGCATGATTTCAATAAAGTTTGTATGCAACAGAACATTGCGACAATAAAATCAGTCTACTGTGTCACTGTTAATCACTGAGGATGACGTGCGTGGCCAAAATAAAGGTGGGAATCAGTAGTTGCTTGCTGGGACAACAAGTAAGGTTTGATGGTGGGCATAAACATTTACGTTTGTGCACAGACAGTCTGGCTCGTTATTTCGACTTTGTTGCCGAGTGTCCGGAAGTTGGTATTGGCATGGGTATTCCGCGTAAACCGATCCGACTGGTAGGCGATGTCGACAGTCCGCGTGCCGTGGCAGTTCATGATGCTTCTATTGAATACACTGATGCCTTACGAGATTATGGCAGGCAAAAGGCCGCACAGCATCAGGATTTGTGTGGTTACATTTTCATGAAAAACTCCCCCAGCTGCGGTGTGTACAGGGTCAAGGTCTATCAGGAAAGTGGCTACCCTGACCCGGCAGGTGGTCGAGGTATTTATGCCGAAGCCTTCATCAAGGCGCATCCACTGTTACCGGTAGAGGAATCGGGCAGGCTCAGCGATCCTTTGCTGAGAGAGAACTTTATTACTCGTGTATTTGCATATCATAATTGGCAACAGCTTCAGAAAGGCGGCATGACGCATCACAAACTGGTGGAGTTTCATGCCAGCTATAAATACTGTCTGATGGCACATTCTCCTGCTGATTATGCGGCACTTGGCCGTATGGTGGCGCAAGCAGGCAAGCATGAAATCAATTTGATTGGTGCACGCTATTTTTCAAGTTTGATGGCCAGCCTGTCGAAACTGGCCTCAAGAAAAACCCATGCTAATGTGCTGATGCACTTGCAGGGATATCTGAAAAAAAACCTGAGCCCCGCCGAAAAACATGAGTTGGCCGATATCATCGATCAATACCGTCGCGCTCTTTTACCACTGATTGTGCCAGTGACATTGTTGAAGCATCATTTCAATAATCATCCCAATCCGTATATTGAAAAACAGGCTTATTTGCAGCCGTATCCCGGAGATTTGGGCTTGAGAAACGTGATATAGGGACATCGCCATGCAGCGCAGAGACTTTCTTGGATTGGCAACATTGATGGGACTTCACTCAGGGCTTCAGGCAGAAACACAGCAGCCAAAACGAGAGTCAGCCATTGTGCTGGATCCCGGATTCAAGCAGCACTGGATACAGTCAGGTCATCCAGAGTCTCCCGCGCGTTATCAGGCACTTGAACAACAACTGCTGGAGCAGGATTTGCTCAATCAGCTCAAGCTGATGACACCCAGTATTGATGCGAGCGACTGGCTCAATAAAGTTCACTCGGACTGGCATATCGAACAAATCATCGTCAATGATCCCGAAGCGCATAGCGCTGCATTATTGGCGACCTCAGCGATGTTGACGGCCACGGAGGCTGTTTGCTCAGGCAAAGTCGACAATGCCTTTTCTGCCTCTAGACCACCGGGTCATCATGCTGAAAATAGCGGAGCAGAGGAGGGCTTTTGTTATTACAACCATATCGCCATCGCAGCCAGGTACGCACAGCAAAGGTTTGCTTTAGAAAAAGTGCTGATCGTTGACTGGGATTATCATCACGGCAACGGTACCGAGTGGGCGTTCTATGACGATCCGTCAGTGTTGTTTTTTTCCACTCACGACTGGTATGCCTATCCGGGCACCGGTGATCCCGGCAAAACCGGAAAAGGAGCTGGTGAAGGATTTAATATCAACGTTCACTTGCCATGCGGTAGTGGTGATACCGACATTATCGAAGCCTTTGAACGTTATCTATTGCCAGCCGCCGATGCATTCAAACCCGACTTGGTCCTGATTTCTGCTGGTTTTGACAGTCGTGAAGATGATTGGCTTGGCTGTCATCTGGTCACGGATGACGGCTTTGCACAGCTGACCAGAATGGTGATGCAAATTGCCGATACGCATTGTGATGGCCGTGTGGTTTCAGTGCTCGAAGGTGGATACAACCTTGAGGGTAATGCCCGGGCAGTCGTCAGTCATTTACGGACACTGTTGCAACTATAACGGTCAGTACATGTTGATGATTTGTTGAATAGAGTGATCGGCTTTAATGTTGTGAACAATCTTTTTCAGGGAAACGCTTGATTTAGGCACGGTTAATGCTTCGACCCTAGCGGAAACAGTCGTGACGAATTTTTGTCATCAGGAAAATCTGCTTAAGGAGAGTATCGATGAACGCCGTTGCACAACTGAAACACCAAGATACAGGGAAAGAGCATTCCTCATCTGCCTACAGTCAGCTGGATACGAGCTACGATGCCCAACACCGGATTGGCTGGTTTTATATGAATGCCAACCCGCGACCTTGTTTTACACCGACTTTATTAAACGAGCTGTCTCATTACCTGGCCTCTGTGAAACAGGAAATGCGTGAGACGAACCAGCAAAAGTATGACTTCTTGGTGGTTGGCTCCAGCGTAGAGAGTGTCTTTAATCTGGGCGGTGACCTGGATTTATTCACCCGTCTGATTGACGAGCGCGACCGTGAAGGTTTGCTTGCCTACGCCATACATTGCATTGATATTCTTTACGACAATATGCATCACTTCGGCAGTGACCTGACCACAGTGTCACTGATTCAGGGCGATGCACTGGGCGGTGGCTTTGAGGCAGCATTATCCAGCAACCTGATCATTGCTGAGCGCGGTGTCAAAATGGGCTTGCCGGAAGTATTGTTTAATTTATTTCCTGGCATGGGAGCCTTTTCTTTGCTGTCACGCAAAGTGGGGGCAGCCAGAGCGCAACAGATGATCCTTAGCGGTGAACTGTATTCGGCTGAAACACTTTACGAATGGGGTGCCGTCGATATTCTTGCAGAACCCGGACAGGGCGAAATGGCGCTGTATAGTTACATCAAGTCAGCCAATCGCTCGCCAAACAGCTACAAGGCGATGCAGAAAATCCGCGACTTGTGCAATCCAGTTGATTATCAGGAGCTGGTGGCAATTGCTGAGATATGGGCAGATGCGGCACTGAAACTCACCGCAAAAGATCTGCGCATGATGCAACGGCTGGTTCGTCGGCAAACTGCAAAGGCCGATCGTTAAGCTTATTGACTGCTTGTGGAGCTGAATTTATTCAGTTGTTGCTCAAGCGCAGTTACCGTGTCCTGGTAACACTGCTGAATGTCTTCGGCCAGTTGCAGTATGCGTGGACTGCCGATTTCAACAGGTTTGCTGTGCTCAGCCTGACGGCATAGTTCGACCAATGCGTGGGCGCTCAACTCAGCCGCTGAGCCACGTATTGCATGCAAGCTTTCACGCATACGGAAATAGTCATCCTGAGCAGCCAGACGAATGATGGTGGTGTGATAGTTGCCATCTTCCTTGAAGCCCTCGATCAGGCGTTGCAGGAAGTGTGCATCTTGACCAAGCTGAACCAATTCCAACAGTGCAGTCTGATCCAGTAGCGCTGGTCCTGCTGCTGCGTCAATGTCCTTGAATTGAAGTTCACTGGTGAGCTCTTCAATCGTACGTAGCAAGCTGCTGCTTTGCACAGGTTTGGTTAAAAAAGCATCGACGCCTGCATCCAGACAGGCTTGTCTTGCCATCGGGGTTGCATCGGCGGTCAGAATAATGACTGGTGTTGTTGCTTGAGTGTCCATGATACGTAAACGTTTGAGGATCTCCAGGCCACTGTAACCCGGCATATTCATATCAAGAATAATGAGATCAATTTCATCCAGGCGCTCACTGATCATGTCTAGCGCTTCATCGCCCGATTCAGCCAGAATCATGCGGTGGCCGGCATGTTTGAGAATGCCTTTCATCACCTGTTGATTGACCTGGTTGTCTTCTGCCACCAGCACTTTCAAAGCAGGCCCTGGTTTGGCACGTTCTCTGGATAGCTTGATAATGTTTTCGTTGTCATTGACAGACACGCTTTGTGCCGCATGGATGGCGTTAAACAGACTTGGTTTATCGGTCAGATCGTTAACAGAGGACACATAAAAATCCTGAAGTCGAGCGATTTGCTGACGATTAGGTCTAAGCAGAACAAGTGACAGGTTTGCCAGTGTAGGTTCCCCCATGATCAACTGCGCAAACTGCATGGCATCAATATCCTGCATACATGGGACATCTACCATCACGACACTAAACGCCTGCTTTCGTTGGTCGGCAGCATTAAGCAACTCCGAGAAAGCTCGGGCGGGAGAACTGACTGCTTGATAGGGAACGCCCCAACTATCAAACGCCGGTTGCAATGTTTGCTGGCTGTCTTCATCAGCCAACAGCAGAATTCGTCTTTCGGAAATTGACACGTGTTGTTGTGCAATCAGCGCCAGATCAATCGTGAACCAGAAACGAGTACCTTGTCCCGATTGACTCTCAACACCAATTGCTCCTCCCATCAGTTGAACCAGTTCCTTGGCAATCGTCGTGCCCAACCCAGTGCCACCATGCTGACCATGCGTCGAACTATCGATAACCTGCGTAAAGTCATCAAATATTGTCGGCAATGCAGAAGCCGGGATGCCGATGCCCGTGTCTTCAACATCAAATCTTACACGGACCTGCTGTTCGCTGAGTTGTTCAGCGTTGAGGATGAGTCGAACAGTCCCTGTTTCTGTAAATTTTATGGCATTGCCGATTAAATTGATTAGCACCTGTCTCAGGTGTTGAGGATCGCCGCGAACCCCCGGGGGAATTTGCGAATCGATCCACAGCGCAACATGCAGGCCTTTTGCCTGGCCCATCGGTCGTTGCATCTGAATGATGTTGTGAACAAACTCATGCAAGTCAAACGCTTCATCATTCAGGGTAATTTTACCCGCCTCGATCTTTGAAATGTCGAGAACATTCTCAATCAAGCCTAATAATGTATTGGCCGAGTTACGCATGATGTGAACAAATTCGCGTTGTTGCGAATTTAAGGGTGTTTCCCCCATCAGATCCGCAATACCAATGACGCCATTGAGTGGTGTTCGCAGTTCATGCGACATATTGGCAAGAAAACGGGTTTTGGCTTCATTCGCTTGCTTGGCCGATGCGATGGCCGCATGCAGTTTATTGATCAGAAAAGCAGCATACAGCGGGATCAGTAAAAGCAGGAATAACAGACTGAATCCAACAGGACGATGGTCAAAACTTTGCCAGTATTCGCCCCAGGTGATGGCCATGGTAAAGCCGGTCACCGCCACTAACCAGGAAATATACAAATAGCGCAGGCCATAGCGAAAGCCGTTACCCAGGATGACCCAGAGATATAAAACAAAGAGGTAAACCGCTTCGGCGCCAGCCATAAACATGACGATGGATAGCGATACCATATCCAGAAAAATGCCCATGATACGGCGAATAGGCGAGGGCTTTGGATTGATCAGAATCGCGACAGCAATCATCAGCGCGAAGCTGTAATAACTCAGCGCGACAATGCTGGAGAAGCTGCTTAGCGTTGAGGCGAAAGTTTGATCTTCTCGCCAGGGCAGGCAGAAATAAATCAGCAGCCCGATGCCAAGCGTCAGGCGGATTTTGATCGCTTGTTCAGGTTCGGTATCGCTGGCCTGTGAAAGCCTGTTTTTTAGCCATGCACGAACGGATGTAGGGGCAGACACTACCGGTTCCGACATCGCTGTTAACCTTCGTCCAGCTCATCAGAGTAGCGTGAATGAATCTCTTTGATTTGTGGCAATTGTTTAAAAAACGCCTCGACACAGCGCGGGTCTAATGAGTGACCGGATTGTTGCTGGATGTACTCGAGCGCATCTTCAAGTGGCCAGGCTGCTTTATAGGGCCGATCTGAAACCAGTGCGTCAAAAATATCAGCGACCGACACCACACGAGCAATCAATGGAATCTGCTCGCCAGTCAGGCCTGAGGGATATCCTTTTCCATCAAAGCGTTCGTGGTGGTTGAGCGCAATAATGGCACCAAGTTGCATGTATTTGGATTGACTGTCCGAGAGAATTTCATGGCCGATAGTGGCGTGGGTTTTCATCACGACCCATTCGTCCGCTGACAGCGGACCGGGCTTTTGCAGAATCTGGTCGGGGATGCCGATTTTCCCAATATCATGCATCGGCGCGGCATATTCCAGATCTTCGCATTCTTGTGCAGTGAAGCATTGCATGGCTTCAGCGATCAGTCTCGAATACTTCGCCATGCGAACCACATGGTTTCCGGTGCCTTCGTCTCGATATTCGCCGGCCTTGGCAAGCCTTAGGATCGTTTCTTTTTCACGCAGGACAATTTGCTGTGTGGCGATTTCAACCTGCCGGGCCAGCAGGTTGGCTCTATCAGCGATGATGAGATGCTGTTCGTGCATTTGCAGCAGGTTTCGGCAACTGGTTCGGCATTCAATTTGATCCAGCGGGCGGGTGAGAAAAGCCGTTGCGCCTGCTTCCAGCGCTTCGTAACGAACAGCCCTGTCGCTGACAATGGTGATCATCACGATGGGCACATTTTCACAGTGGTCGAGATGCCGGATGGCCTTGATCAGTTCAATGCCATTCATCTCAGGCATTTTGTAGTCGGTGATGATCAGATCCGGGTCATTTTCAGTCAGCCAATCCAGTGCTGATGCCGGTGTCGAGAAAGTCAGAACTTCCAGAGCGTAGTCAATTTGCTGAATGACTTTACTGAGAATGGTTCTGCCAGTGGATTGATCATCAATGATCACTACTCGCTTGGCTTTTTTCAGGATGCTGCGTTTTCTCGCTGCCTCGAAGTCGTTTTCAATGGGCTTCGCAGTGTTAACAGTCAAAGTCATCGTCCTCATTGTGAGTGCGCTTGCCAGCTGCCTCCTGCAATAGGATGTAACGCAAATATCCAGTGGCAGACATACTGCCGCCGCTGATTTCAACCATTCACCAATTATGTTTTATCGCGGCGTGACTGTCCATGACTTAACCGTCCCGTTGTTTAAGCGCCAGTTAAGCTTGTCAGTTCAGGATATCGCTGTGAATAAGCCTCCTCGGTTGCTGAATTCGACCACACATTCTCTGTTCGACGTACAAGGAAACCCTATGAAATCAGTGCTGCGCTTGGGTAAATTGCAGATTACCATCCTGCTCTTGCTGTTGTTTTCAGTGCTCATTTACGCCGCCAGACTCGAGGCGTTGCTCTGGTATTCCATCAAACCTGGTTTTTCTGCAGTGAGTCATCAAACATCACTTGAGTTGGGTCAATACACCGTCAGTATTGACGCATTGCCAATCAGCGGAGTCGACAGCGATCTGTCAGGACTGACCTACAATCACGAGACAGGTACTTTGTTTTCGGTGATCAATGGTCAGTCATCAATTGTCGAACTGTCCACTTCGGGTGAGCTGCTTCGCAAGATTGCTCTGCAAGGCGTCAAGGATGTCGAAGGCATTACCCACATCAATGGCCATCAATATGCAATTGTTGATGAGGCTGAACATCGCCTGATGCTGATAGAAATTTTGCCTGAGACTCTGACTGTCGATATCACTGATGTACCTCAACTCAGGCTGGATCTGAATATTCGCCGAAACAAGAGTTTTGAGGGTGTCTCCTGGGATGAACATCATCAGCGGTTGCTGGTGGTGACAGAGCGAAATCCGCTTCGAGTGTTGCAAATAACGGGTTTTGTCGAGCAGTCAAACGGCAATGATCAACTGTCTGTCACAGAGGTCACGCCTGGGCGCTTTAATCGACTCGCTCTGCGGGATTTGTCATCAGTGACTCATGGACCTCATGCCGATACGGTACTGTTGCTGAGTCATGAATCGCGTCTGCTCGCAGAGTATGACGCTGATGGCAAGCTGCTTGGCAGCCTGAATTTGTGGCGAGGATTTCACGGCCTTAGAGCAATATTCCTCAAGCTGAAGGTGTTGCAATCGGTCCTGATGGCAGTATCTATATCACCAGTGAACCGAATTTGTTGTATGTCTTTGAAAAACCCAAGGCAATGCATTAAAGCCGGTTTGAGGGTGAGCCCAAAGTAAATGGCCTGTTATAATCCACGGCCAGTGTCCCCGTAGCTCAGCTGGATAGAGCGTCCCCCTCCTAAGGGGAAGGCCACAGGTTCGACTCCTGTCGGGGACGCCATCATTTACCGATGTTGCTGAGCAGATTTTTCCGACTTAGACAGTCCTGCAGTCAAAATCCAGCGCATGGTTTCTTCGTTACCCATTTCCAGATCGATGACAGAAGATCTGGGCAAACAGACGGTATAACCGCCGATTTGATAACTCATAGGCAAGTAGACGGCGATGAGATCCTGGTCTGCTTGTTCGGGCAGCACATCGTCAACATTGTCTTGTACTTTGAAGCCAAGCAGACGTACACCGCCGATTTCAACGGCAACGGCATTACTGAGTGATTGTCGCTGCTGACCATTGGCAAAGAAATCTGTGAAATCACGGATGGCCCCGTAAATGGATTTGATCAGTGGGATCCGGCTTAACAGGTATTCACCGAGGCCAAGGATACGTTGTATCAGCCAGGCATTGACTGCCAGACCAATCAAAAACAGGAACATTAGACCGGTCAGCAGTCCGAGTCCTGGCCAGTAATATTCACCAGGAATCAGATAATCAAGCAATGGGTGCATCAGGCGCTCAATTGAAAGACTGAGCCAGTAGATAAAATAGAGGGTCAGTCCAACCGGCAGAACTGCTGCCAGCCCTTTGAGCAATATTCCCCAGACAAACTGCATGGCGGAACTCCTTTAGCGTGCCAGCTTAATGGTGATGACTGGATTCAGATATACAAGGTGATATCAGCATCGCTGGCAAATTCAAGAAAGGTTGCAGCGCCGCCGCTACTGATGCCGTCAATGAAGTCTTCGTGTTTAAAATCAAACAAATCAACCGTCATCTGGCAGGCAATCAGCTCAACCTCACTTTCCAGGCAAATGCTGCGAAGTTCTTCAACACTGGCGACACCTTTGCTTTTCAGCTTGCGTTTCATCATCCAGGTGGCGAAGGCTTCCATGCCTGGAATCACTTGAATCAGACTGGGCACAGGAACCGGCATTGGCATGGCCGGGTTTCCTAGTGGCGAGACTTTCAGCGAGAGATCTTTTTTCAGCAGTTGCAAACCATAGAAAGTGAAAAAAATCTTGGCCTCAAAGCCCAGCGCGGCTGCGGTTGATGCCAACAGGAAAGGAGGGTAGGCACCATCAAGTGTGCCTTTGCTGGCAATAATGGCGAGTTTTTTGGCCATCTCAGGCTCCTTTTTCCAAAATGAAGTGCAGTTTCCCTGCTTGCTCGTAGTTTTCAACCAACTGGTTTCCGGTCATTTTGCAGAATGCTGGTATATCCTTGTTGGCCCCCTTATCTGTTACGATAAGGTGCAATTTCTGGCCGGCGCTCATATCAGCGAGCGCTTTACGAGCCTTGAGTACAGGTAACGGGCAGTTGAGTCCTGAGGTATCAACTTCAACATCAAATGCTGACATGGCAGACAGTCCAAAATCTAATTGAGATAATTAGAATGATAAACACAAACCAGGGGCTTGTCTTGCAGGAACCGTCCTCAAAGAACAGAGTCTAAGCGGCATGCTGACAAAATCATTTTTTCATATATCACTGCTGTTGCTGATGTTGCTTTCTGGCAAAATCGCCACGGCTGAGATTGCCTTGCCCGAAATGGGAGATAGTGCTGGTGCCCTGGTTTCTCCGATGGAGGAATATCGGGTTGGCCAGTCTTTTTTCTGGCAAATGCAACAAGCGGTAGATCTGGTTGAAGATCCCGAAATTAACAGTTACATCACTTCTCTAGGCTATCGTCTGGCGCATAACAGTGATGACCCCGGACGACCCTTCAAATTTTTCATGGTGCCTGATTCCAGCATTAACGCTTTTGCGGCACCCGGTGGTTTTATCGGTATTCACAGCGGTTTGATGCTGGCCGCCGAGCGTGAGGATGAACTCGCCTCAGTCGTGGCGCATGAGATTGCACACGTCACACAACGACATTTGCTGCGTAGTTACGAACGTCAACAACAGATGAGTATGCCGCTGACGGCGGCAATGCTGGCGGCTGCCTTGCTGGGGGCTTATGACCCGAATATTGGCAGTGCTGCGATCATGGCGGTTCAGGGTGGCGCGATTCAGATGCAACTGGATTACAGCCGTGCGCATGAAGCCGAGGCTGATAATCTGGGCATGCAAATGCTGGTGCGTAGTGGTTTTGATCCACATGCAATGCCTGCATTTTTCGAAAAACTACAATATGCCGGACGTTTTTACGGTGGCAGTACCGTGCCCGAATTTTTGAGAACGCATCCGGTCACCACTTCTCGTATTGCCGATGCGCGTGGTCGCGCAGCTAATCTGCAAAAAGTGCCGAGCGTTCGTGATGATCTGCAATTTTACCTGATGCGGGAGAAGCTTCGGGTGCTCACAACCAACAACCTCAATGAACTGATTCAACAGTATCAGCACACCCTGGACACCGCAGATGGCGATACCACTGCGACCAAATACGGCTTTGCCATGGCCTTACTGGCGCAAGGGGATACCAGTCGGGCGCGCGATATGTTGAAGCCGCTACTCGATGCAGATGATGACCGTCTGACTTATCAACTGGCGATGGCCGATATTGAAATGGCGGTTGGCAGGCCCACTGCGGCACTTGCCATTTATGAAGATAATCAGCGCCTGTATCCTGATGATTATGCACTTTCTATAAAACATGTCAGGGCGCTGTTGCAGACACGTCAACCTGAGAAGGCAGTCAACATCTTGCAGCGTCAGCTAGAAATGGGCGCGCCTTCACGAGTGGTTTATCGACTGCTGGCACAGGCCCGCGGCGATATGGGCCAGAGAAGTGCTTCACACAGTGCGCTGGCAGAGTATTATTACGCATCAGGTCAGTTGCATGCCGCTGTGGATCAGTTACGTTTGGCCGCAGAACAAGCACGTGGTGATGAGTTTCAGTTGTCACGTTTGACCGCCAGAATTCGCAGTGTTGAAACTGAAATTGCATTAATGGAAAGGCGATGACGCAGGGCCACAACAAGCAAAGACGCAAGGTTGTCAAACAAGTTATCTCAGCAACAACACTGGCACTGGTAGCCAGCAGTGGCTTGTTGTTACCTCAGCGACTGCTGGCACATTGGCCGCGCGAAGCCTTTAATGCCAAAACAGTTGAAGACGCTCTGCTGGCCCTTGTTGGAGAAGCCGAGCAACTGGACGATGATTCAATTCGTTTTACAGTGGGCTCTCCCCCCAGTTACGCCGTTAATGGCGCCTCTGTTCCTGTTGAATTGGAGACTTCGCTGGAAAATATTGAACGGGTGATCATTCTGGTGGAAAAAAATCCTCAACCACTAGCGATGCTGATAGAGCCGACAGAGCACATGGTCATGCCGTTCAAAAGTATGATCAAGATAGCGGAGGATTCCGATGTAATGGCAGTTGTTCGAGCCAACGGACAGCTCTACACAACCTCTCGTTCGGTTCGAATTGATGTTGGAGGATGTGCCTGATGGCCATACAGGCACGAGATAGAATTCGAGCCAGAGCGAATGGCGAGTACACAACGGTTCGTATCCTGCTGGCTCACCCCATGCACACCGGACGCGGCATGGACGAGAACGAGCAACTGGTGCCTGCTGAATATATTCAGGATATCCGCTGCTGGCGCAATAAACAGGAAATGCTTTCGGTGAAATGCGGCACAGCGACTGCCCGCAATCCCTACTTTGCCTTTCAGTTAAAAGGTGGCGAGCCCGGCGATATCATCACTGTTCGTTGGGTTGATAACCTCGGTGCCAAGGGCACGGTTGAAACCACGGTCACATGAGCCTCAAACTCAGGGTCTATCTGTTTTTTATCTTATTATTACTGGCATCCATGCTCGCTGGTGTCGGTGTTCTGGTATCCAATGCTCGACAGTCGGTTCAGGCCGATGTCGAAAACACCATGCAGACCGCAGCACATCTCATCACGGTCAGTATCAGCGGTGGTTCTCTCAATCGTGAGTTAGGCATCAACGAGCACATGAACGAATTGGTCAAGTCGCTCAGTGAAATGCGAAGCCTGCATATTCTGATGTTTGATCGTCAAGGGCTGCTGTTTGAGGGAAGACCGCATTCAGCACCAGATGTGTTGCCACCGGAGTGGTTTGTCAAAGTACTGTTTCCCGATGTTCAACCACTGTCACGCCGTTTTGGAACCGGCCATATGGTCATCTACGCCGCCCCCATGCAGCAAATCAGCGAGCGCTGGCAGGATATCCGGGCGATTCTGGCACTAGGCATATTGATATTTATCGTCGTGGGTATATTCATTTATTGGGGCGTTGAATGGTTGTTAAGACCGCTATTGCGACTGGTGGATGCACTCTCTGCTTTTGAGCGGGGCGATTATCACCTGAGGCTACCAAGATTCAGCTTGCGAGAAATGGATCAGCTTAGCCAGACCTTCAACCGAATGGGGCAAGCGTTAGAGCAAAGCAGTAGTGAGAATCAGCGGTTAGCAACCCTGGTCAGACAATCGGGTGATGCCATTTTGTCACTGGATCACGCCGGCTATGTGACGTTTTGCAACGCACGCGCCGAACAGTTATTTGCCGATCAGACACCGGTATTGATGGGGGAATCATTGGGGGCCTTGTCGTTTACAGACAACCGTCAAACCATCGGCGGCGTGTTGCAAAACTGTCAGGCGGTTGAAAACCTGGAAACGGGATTGACCAAAGCCAATGGCGAACACATCGACTTACTGATGTCGACGGTGCCCTTGATAAGCAATGACGGCTGTATTACCGGCGTGATCTGTTCACTTCGAGACATCACAGAACTTAAACAGGCAGAATCTGCCCGGAATCAGCTGCGTGAGACCCGACTGCTGACCAAGCATATGGATGAAGTGCAGGAAGCGGAAAGACGGCATTTGGCAAGGGAGCTTCATGATGAGCTCGGGCAATGCCTGACCGCCATCAAGACTGATGCGGTACTGATTCGTAATCGCTCTGAAAAAACTGATCCCAAGGTGTTTGGTAGTGCTAAGGCTATTATTGATACGGCTAGCCACATTTACGATGTTGTGCACAATATGATCACCCGTTTAAGGCCCAGTCCACTGGATGACCTGGGGCTGGTGCCGACACTTGAAGAATGCATCAATAGCTGGCAAAAACGTCAGCCTGACATTGAATTCAGTTTGTCGGTCAATGGACAACTGGATCAACTCAGTGAAAAGCTCAATATGACCGTATTCAGGGTGGTGCAGGAAGCCATCACCAATGCCGTTCGGCACGCCAGTGCCAGCAAGATTAGCGTTCAAGTCAGCAACAACGAAACTGCGGTTCAGGATCGAGCATTGGAAATTGTTATCAGTGATGATGGCAAAGGCATGGAGGTGCAGGACTTTCATTCGGATGTTGACTTTGGTCTGCTTGGCATGCGTGAGCGGGCACAGAGCCTGGGTGGAGAGTTTCGTCTCGACAGTGCACTGGGCGCAGGCGTTACAATCCAAATCAACCTTCCCATTACAGCGGACAAAATGACATGAGTTTGACAAAAAACACGGTACTTCTGGTTGATGATCACGAATTGGTTCGAGCCGGATTTCGTCGTTTGCTGGAAGATGAGGAACGCTTTCAGGTGGTTGCCGAAGCCGGGTCTGGTGAACAGGCTGTTCAGGACTACAACAAATATCACCCAGATGTCGTGGTGATGGATATCTCAATGCCGGGCATTGGCGGCGTTGGCGCTATTGAACGCATTATTGCCCGCGACCCGTCTGCAAAAATACTGGTGTTGAGTGTGCATGAGGATAGTGTCTTCACCACGCGGGCAATGCAGGCAGGGGCGCTTGGCTTTATCCCCAAACGCAGTGCGCCTGAAGAAATGCTCAAAGCTGTAGAGCTGGTCGCCAGGGGCAAGACCTGCATCGCCCCGGAAATTGCACAGCAGATTGCCATGCAGAAATTGACCGGCTCCGAAAATCCCTTGGATGTGCTCAGTCAACGTGAGTTTGAGGTGTTCAGATTGCTGGCTGAAGGCAAAACCGTGAATGAGATTGCCGATATTCTTAATCTCAGTCCTAAAACTGTTGGCACTCACCATACCAACATCAAACAAAAGCTGAATGTTGCCAACTCGGCCGAACTTGCCCGGTTGGCAATTCGCAGTGGTTTACTGGATGCCTGAGTGGCTCAGGAAAATCCTGAGTCACAACAGGTATTTTTCTCTCTTGCAGGACGAAGTAGCGGCGTAACATCCAAATCGTGGTCGCGGCAAATTACCGCGAAATTTAATAACGACGAGGAGAGAGCATCATGTGGACTAAACCAGAATATTCAGATATGCGTTTCGGTTTCGAAGTCACTATGTACATCTGCAACCGCTAAGACGCAGAAGTTCGAATACAAAAAAACCCCGACAATTTATTGTCGGGGTTTTTTTATGCCTCCAGCAAGGCAAACAGTCAGTGTTTCAACGCATTTTGCCAGTCAAAAACGTCAGGCAATTTCACCCGATATTCATTAAGGAAAATCCTGAATGCTCTCAGGGGTATTTCTGACGTGTCATTCTTAGTCACGGCGTAGTATTCATTTGCCTACCAAAATCGTTTGGAAGGTATTTCTAACAACTATTTGAGAGGAAATTACTATGTGGACTAAACCAGAATATTCAGACATGCGTTTTGGCTTTGAAGTCACCATGTACATCTGCAACCGCTAATAGCGGCCAAGATGTGTGCCCGGAGTGATAGCTCCGGGCATCTCAATGTCTGAATCAGATAACACACGGTTATCGTCTGTTATCTCATTCAAATATGCAGAGGGATAAGAGGCATGCAAGTTCACGTTCTTGGCTCTGGTGCAGGTGGTGGTTTTCCTCAGTGGAACTGTAACTGTGCCAATTGCAAAGGCTTTCGCGAAGGCACCATCAAGGCGAGTGCCCGCACACAATCGTCCATTGCTATCAGTGCAGATGGTGAAAGCTGGATTCTGTTTAACGCCTCGCCTGACATTAAGAAACAAATGGATGACTTTCCGGCTTTTCAACCGGCCCGGATGGTCAGGGATACTGCGATTACGGCCATCGTTATTACCGATGCGCAGATTGATCATGTCACCGGATTACTGACCCTTCGCGAGCACAACAAGCCTTGGGATATCTACTGCACCTCAGCCGTGCATGATGATCTGACCACAGGCTTCCCGGTATTCAACATTCTGGGGCATTTCCGCGGCATTCACTGGCATGAAGTCAACACCGAACAGCGCAGTTTTACCATTCCGTCAGCACCCGGCCTGATTTTTACTGCGGTTCCGCTGAAGAGTGAGGCTCCCCCATACTCGCCACACCGTCACAACACGGTGCCAGGTGACAATATCGGCATGCGTATCGAAGATACCCGAACGGGCAAAAACCTGTTCTACGCGCCGGGACTGGGTGTGGCAGAAGATCATGTCATTGACTATATGAAAAACGCCGACTGTGTGCTGGTGGATGGCACCGTCTGGACTGATGATGAAATGTCGCACGAGGGCATCAGCAACAAACGTGCACAGGAGATGGGCCATCTCGATCAGTCCAGCGAAGGCGGCATCATGAGCATTCTTAACAGCATGACCAAGCCCCGCAAAATTCTGATTCACATCAACAATACCAACCCGATTCTTAACGAAGAATCACCACAACGGCAAATTCTCAATAACGCACAAATCGAAGTTGCCTTTGATGGTATGGACATTGAGCTTTAAAGCTCTGTAAAGACTGACAATAAGGAACATAGCATGGCAGACACAAGCCCCTGGCCTAGAGATGAATTCGAACAAAAACTGCGTGACAAGGAAGCGCTGTATCACATTAATCATCCATTTCATAAATTGATGCATAGCGGCAAGTTGACGCAGCAACAGGTGCAGGGCTGGGTTGCCAATCGTTTTTATTATCAAACGGCGATTCCGATCAAAGATGCGGCGATCATGGCCAACTGTGATGACCCGGAAGTCCGCAAACATTGGGTACAACGCATCATTGACCACGATGGTACAGCGGAGCAGGAAGGTGGGATTGAAGCCTGGTTGCAACTGGGGGAAGCTGTGGGCCTGACTCGGCAGGAGCTGTGGTCTTACGAGCACGTATTACCGGGCGTACGCTTTGCCATTGATGCCTATGTCAACTTTGCTCGTCGAGCGCCATGGCAGGAGGCTGCAGGTTCTTCGCTGACAGAGTTGTTCGCGCCGAAAATTCATCAGGCGAGGCTGGATAACTGGCCAGAACTGTATCCCTGGATTGACGAAAAAGGCTATCGATATTTCCGTAAACGCCTGACCGAGGCCCGTCGGGATGTTGAGCATGGCCTGCAAATTACTCTGGATTATTGTGATACTCGAGAAAAACAGCAGCGCGCGATTGATCTGTTACAGTTCAAGCTCGACATTTTGTGGACCATGCTTGATGCCATGTGGATGGCGTATATCGAAGGTCGTCCTCCTTACCACATGGAGCTGTGAATTAAAGATGATAATCAAGGTGACACCATGAGTGACGGGATATTCAAACCTGACAGCATTCCGATGCTGGCACTGGGATACAGATTTCAATGGGAGCCAGCGCAGGACTGTCATGTCCTGCTTTACCCGGAAGGCATGGTAAAACTGAACGGTCCGGCAGCCGAGATACTTAAGCGAATTAATGATAAACAACAAACAGTAGCTGAACTCATCGCCGAATTGAAAGTCGCTTTTAATGGGGCAGACTTGGATGATGACGTCTATCAGTTCCTGGAGGAAGCATATGGCAACGACTGGATCAGAAAACAATAAAGCGCCTGGCAGTACTGGTGGAGCCAACGGCATGAACGTCAGGGACGCGATTCGCCAACCTTTATGGTTATTGGCGGAACTGACCTACTCATGCCCGCTTCAGTGCCCGTATTGTTCCAATCCGATGGACTTTGCAGCAGTCAAAAGTGAGCTGACCACCGAACAATGGCTATCGGTGTTTCGCCAGGCGCGCGAGATGGGCGCAACGCAATTAGGCTTATCGGGCGGCGAACCGCTGGCAAGACCCGATTTGATTGAGCTGATACGTGAAGCACGCAAGATGGGCTTTTACATCAATTTAATTACTTCCGGCGTGGGCCTCAATGCGGATAAAGTGGCTGAGTTCAAAGAAGCCGGGCTGGATCACATTCAGGTTAGTTTTCAGGCCAGTTCTGAAGATCTTAATAACCTGATTGCCGGTACTGACGCGTTTCAACACAAAATTGAAATGGCACGTGCCGTCAAAGCCAATGGCTACCCGATGGTGCTGTGCTTTGTCACACACCGGCAGAATATCGATCAGATAGATGAAATCCTCGATCTGGCCATCAATCTGGAAGCAGATTACGTTGAATTAGCCACCACACAATACTATGGCTGGGCCATGCACAACCGCGACCAGCTGTTACCGCTCAAGGAACAGCTGGAGCGGGCAGAAGCGATTGCACATCGTTATCAGGACGAGCAAAAAGGCAACATGAAGATTTATTATGTCGTGCCTGATTATTATGAAGACCGACCTAAGGCCTGTATGAATGGTTGGGGCAATGTTTTCCTGACCGTAGCACCTGACGGCACGGCGCTGCCATGTCACGCGGCCCGTGAATTGCCGGGCATGCAACTGCCCAACGTGCGTGATTTGAGCATCCGCGAAATTTGGGAAGGCAGTAACGATTTCAATCGTTTTCGTGGTTTTGACTGGATGCAGGAGCCTTGCCGAAGCTGTGACGAACGTTTCAAAGACTTTGGCGGCTGTCGTTGTCAGGCCTATATGCTGACCGGCGATCCGGCAAAAACGGATCCAGTCTGCAGCAAGTCGCCAGATCATCACCTGATTCTCGAGGCGATTGAGCGTGGTCGAATGGAAGCGGCCAAACCTGCTGAAAAAGCGAAACCATTGGTGTTCAGAAACCCGAAAAATTCCAAAGAAATCTGTGGCCTCTGACGATGCAATCCTGACGCACGGTTTGACCAAGCGATATGGTCAGGCCGTGGTCGTCAACAATCTGAATATTCAAGTTAAAGCAGGCCATTGCTACGGACTGCTGGGTCCCAATGGTGCCGGTAAAAGTACTACCATTCATATGCTGACCACGATGACCTCGATCAGCGAAGGAGAGGCTTGGGTGGCCGGTCAGTCAGTGACTGACAACCCAGTAGCTATCCGTGGTGCCGTTGGTTTGGTGTTTCAGGATTCAGCATTGGATCGCACCATGACCATTGCCGAAAATCTGCATTTTGCGGCGGCACTTTACAAGCTGCCGGCCAGTCAGGCCAATGCCAGAATCGAACGCTTGTTGAATATCTTCAACCTTGAAGACAAACGTCATCAGAAGCTGCTGACGCTTTCAGGTGGTCAACGTCGCGCTGTAGATATCGCTCGGGGCGTATTACACAAGCCGCGGGTTTTGTTTCTTGATGAGCCGACGATTGGTCTGGATTTGCCCAATCGCCGGGCAATCTGGCGTTTTGTCGAACAGCTTCGGCGCGATGAGGGAATGACGGTGTTTCTGACAACGCATTATCTCGAAGAGGCGGTTGCTTGTGACCATGTTGATTTCATCCAGCGAGGACAGTTGCAAACAGGTGGCGCGCCAGAGGCGTTGATTCGCAAGCTGGCATCCTACATTCTGGAAATTGATTGTCAGGACGCTGCTGCTGTCCGTGATTACCTGCTGCCAGAATTTGGTGAACCGATGATTGAGGACGACCATCTCAGCTTCAAGGTGGCAGATCCCGAGGCAGATTTTCATCTGCTGCAAAAACATCTTGGGAATGCGGTCAATGCGATGCAATGGCGACGCCCCAACCTCAACGACGTTTACCTGTGGACAGTCTGTCCGCCTGAGCGCTCAAAAAATATGAGGTCTAAATGAGCTGGTTACCAGTAAAAGCTGTCGTCAGCCGCGAATTGAGTAAGTTGTTCAGACAGCGGGCCCGACTGGTCAGTGCGATGGTTCGCCCGATGATTTGGTTACTGGTGATTGGCAGCGGTGTCGGCAGCATGTTACAGGGCGGCCAGCAAGAAAATTATCTGCAATTTCTGGTGCCCGGTATTGTCGCTATGACGCTGTTGTTTGGTGCCTTGTTGTCAGCATTGACCCTGGTTTATGACAAAGAGTTTGGTGTAATGCGGATGATGTTGATAGCGCCCATTGCCCATTACTGGATCGTGCTGGCCAAATTAATTGCCGCCTGTTTGAGTGCAATGGTGCAGGCACTTCTGCTGGTAATTCTTTTGATGCTGATAGGGCTGGTCGACGTGAAAATTACGCTTATGCTATTGCCAGCCATGTTGATGACGGCCATTTGCTGTGCCGCCATGGGCGGACTGATTGCTGTCTGGTCCAAAACACTGGATAACTTTGCCGTCATTATGAATTTCTTCATCTTTCCGGTCTTTTTCCTGAGCGGTGCTCTATATCCAGTCAGCCAGTTGCCCGACTTACTGCGTTATGTCGTGCTGATTAACCCCTTCAGTTACGGTGTTGACTTACTCAAACACGCGGTACCTGCGGCCCAGTCAGATTTTTCGCTGTGGACCAACATCCTGGTGTTAAGTGTTTTTTCAGTCATCGCAGTGCTGGTGGCCTGCTGGAGATTTTCCAGAGAGTCGGTGCATGAACCGCTGTTTCGCCGGGTGACTGGCAAACCATAGCGGCTGGGACAAACTTTTTGGCTGTTAGCTCAGGCTAAAAATCACCGCACATCATTTAACACAGGCAGTTATTCTCAGTGGTTGCGTGGCTATGGGAAAGCTCTTATGCTTAGGCCTGTTGACCTTTTATCGCCATCTTTGCCGGCGACTATTTTTGCGTCCAACAAGCCCAGCTGCTTTCATAGACAGATAACGTGCCAGGATACCCGCCAGATGCATGTGGTAAGAGACAATCCCCGCCAGAACATGGTGATGCAACAACTAAGACCCAACCAGATATCCGATGCAGGAATTTTGTCGGCACTGGACGCTATCGATCGTTCTTTGTTTGTTGACCCGGCATTCGCAGGACTGGCTTTTTCTGAAACTGAGCTTCCGATAGGTGAAGGTCAGTCACTGCTTTCTCCCTTGCTGGAAGGCCGACTACTTCAGGCCTTGGCTCTTCAACCTCATGAAACTGTGCTGGAAATTGGCACTGGCAGTGGCTATTTCACGGCTTTATTGTCAAAGTTGGCTCACCAGGTGATTACGGTGGAGTTGAATGAAGATCTGCTGATGGAAGCCCAACAGCGATTAACCGAATTGGAAATTAATAACGTTGAGTTTCGCTGCATGGATGCCAGTCGCGGTGTTGAATTAACTGAGCGAATTGATGCGATTATCGCAACCGCTGCCTATGCGGTTGCTCCAGAGGCCTGTTTACACTCATTGAAAGTGGGGGGGCGAATGATAGTGGTCACTGGCAAATCACCTGCGATGCAGGTTCAGCGCATTACCCGAATCAATGAGTGGCAGTGGCAGACAGAAAATCTTTTTGAAACGGTGATGCCGATGATCTATCACGCGGAACCAAAAACTGAATTTGTTTTCTAGAAAAACCGAGAATATAAAAATGAAAAATATGACAGCTACCGAGTTGCGAGACTACCTGGCCACAGATGTGGATCCATTGCTGATCGACGTACGTGAATCCCATGAGCTTGCCAATGGCACCATCAATGGAATTACCCATATTCCGATGAATACCCTGCCAGCACGCTTGAATGAACTGGAGAAGTACAAAAACCAGACCATTGTGGTGATTTGCAGAGCCGGTCAACGAAGCGCTCAGGTTGGTCAATACATGGAACAGATGGGGTTTCGCGATGTGATCAATCTGGCAAGTGGAATGAACGGTTGGGCGACGGATGTTGACCCGAGCATGAAGGTTTATTGAGGATAAGGCATGCAAAGACTGTTACAGGCTGTGCTGTTGTGTACTGGTTTGCTCTCACCAGCATTGTCAGCTAACAATCTGATCGAGGTTTACGAACTGGCCTTGCAAAGCGATCCACAGTTGATGGCCGAAGCTGCTTCACGACGTGCAACAGGAGAACTCAAAGATCAGGCCAGGGCGGGCTTTCTGCCAGAAATCAACCTGTCAGCATCCACTAATCGGATCTGGCAGGACACCTCATCGCAAAATTTTGGTGGCCGTCGTAACTACAACGACAGAGGCTACACACTGAGTCTGGTTCAGCCACTCTATCGACGTGAGAATTTTGTGTTCAGTGAGCAGGCGGATATTGCCATTGAAGGCGCTGATGCCAGTTTTGTGTTGGCAGAGCAGACCCTGTTGGTCCGGGTAGCTGAGCGCTATTTTGATGTGCTTGGCCGAGAAGATGATTTGACCTTTGCTGTGGCTGAACGAGAGGCCATTGCCAAACAGCTTGAGCAGGCTGAACAACGCTTTGAAGTGGGACTTGCCACCATCACGGATGTCACCGAAGCCCAGGCAGCGTTTGATATTGCCAATGCCGCAGTGATTGCTGCCGAGAACGAGCTGGTCAACAGTCGTGAACTACTGCGCGAAACGACGGGCGTCTATCACGAGTTGCTGGCAAGCCTGCAAGATGATTCACCACTGGTCAGTCCTGAGCCTGCGGATATCAATCAATGGAGTGAAGTGGCTATCACCACTAATCCAGCGTTGCGTGTAGCGCGAAGCAATGTCAACATCGCACGCAACAATATTCAACTTCAGCGCAGTGGTCATTATCCTTCAGTTGATGCGGTGGCTCGTAAAGACTATAGCTTTCAGAGTGATAACAACATCAGCGGCAGTACCCGGACGAATCAGGAGCTGGTAGGGATACAGTTTAATCTACCAATTTATGCAGGCGGTGCAGTCAGTTCACGGACACGGGAAGCTGGACATCGGCTGGATGAAAGCATGCAGAACGAAGAAGAAATTCGTCGCATTATCATGCGTGAAACCCGTGCTGCATTTAATAATGTGATGTCTGGTATCAGTCGTGTGCAGGCACTCAAACAGGCGGTTGTTTCCAACGAAAAAGCGCTGGAATCAACAGAAGCCGGGTTTGAGGTCGGCACCAGAACCACAGTCGATGTGCTCAATGCACGGCGAGAATTATTCAGCGCAAGACGGGATTATGCTCAGTCACGCTATGACTACATTGTAAATTCACTGCGATTGAAGCAAGCAGCAGGAATTGTTACGGTGGACGATCTGTACCAGATCAATCAGTGGTTAATGCAATAGCAACCAAAGAGGGTTTATATATGCTGACAAACACCACGGAAAGTGTGCTTGTCGTAATTGATGTTCAGGAACGCCTTGGCGCTGCCATGCCGCCAGGGGTTCGAAACCGGGTTATTGAGCAGATCAGCGTGCTGCTGACAGCTGCAAGCAATCTTGATGTGCCTGTGATGGTTACCGAGCAATATCCCAAAGGCCTGGGCGTAACTGAGCCCGCTTTGCAAAGCCAGCTTGCAGCTGATCTCAAGCCCATCGAAAAAACCTGTTTTTCCTGTGCCCAGTCTCCTGACTTTATGTCCATGCTTGAAAAATCCCAGCGTAGACAGGTGATTTTGACCGGCATGGAAACCCATATTTGTGTGTTGCAAACGGCTATCGAGTTACAGACTGCCGGCTATCAGGTGTATGTCATTGAGGATGCGGTCAGTTCGCGTGCCAAGGGTAATCAATACAACGCATTGCATCGGATGCGGCAGGCCGGAGTGATTATCAGCAATGTTGAGTCCGTGCTGTTTGAATGGCTGGGGGATGCCAGCCATCAGAATTTTAAAACTATCGCTAAACTGATTGTCTGATTCAGCCCTTGATATAACGGCTCAATTCAATGTTTCAGGCATGCTGGCGTTGTCTTTTATTGGCAATGCCGGTGCGTTTGGAGCGGTTTATTTTCGGCAATTGTTGAAAGTCGGGCTGACCTTTGCTGCCGGTTCGATGGTAATCCTCCAGCAAGGCCTGAGCTGCCAGTGCCTCATCTAGCCCAAACCGTTCGGTCATAATCACAAACATCAACTCAAACAATCGTTTCAGCGATATCTTCCAGGTAGAGCCACTGAGTTGATATAAGGCATCTGATAACTGCATAAATTGCTCAAAGGCATTGTCGGTCAGTATCAACGGCAGGCTGTTGCGAAAGCGACCTGAGTTGCCAATCATGTCCCAGTAACGGGCAAAGCGCCCAACCCTTTGCAGGGTAGTGAAACTGATGTCCCGAGTGCTCAGAATGTTGTAGGGCGGCTCGGGGTTATAACGCAGATCATAATCCTTTTCATGGCGATTAATAGGCGCGCCGCGCAGCCGTTTTAATATGCCGAGCTGGATTTCCTGAGGCTCCAACGCCAACAGCTGGTTGAAGCTGTCAGCAAAGTTCTCCAGCGTATCTCCGGGTAAACCGAAGATCAGATCGGTGTGCAGGTGCGCGCCGGTGTTTTGCCTCAGCCAGCGAATATTTTCCTTGCTGCGATCATTATTTTGTTTGCGACTAATCAGGGATTGAATCTGTGGGTCAAAGGTCTGGACCCCAATCTCAAATTGCAGGCTGTTTGCAGGAAAACGTTGCAGCACGACTTTGAGGGCTTCTGGCAGGTTGTCGGGAATCACCTCAAAATGCAGGTACAAATCATCACTCATTCGGGCCAGAAAAAATTCCAGAATGGCGACGCTGGTGCTGACTTTCAGGTTAAAGGTGCGGTCAATAAACTTGAAATTTCGAACGCCTCTTTGCCAAAGTGCGTCCATTTCAGCCAGAAACTTGTCCAGCGGGAAGGGTGAAGCCGTTTTATCAAGCGCCGACAGACAAAACTCGCATTTGAACGGGCAGCCTCGTGAAGCTTCGACATAAATCAGCCTGTGACGAATATCTTCATCATTGTAAAAAGCATAGGGCAGCTGGATCTGCTCAAGCGGCAAGGCTTCGCCCTCAAGATAGCGGCACTCGGGCGCCTGGCCATCAAGCAGTTGCTGGCACAATTCTCGAAACTGCTTCTCACCCGGCCCGACGATGACATAGTCAGCAGCTTCGGCAAAGGCAGGTAAATCAGGCGCATGACTGACCTCAGGGCCACCCAGGATGATCATGGTGTCGGGCGAAATCAGTTTGATCAAACGGACAATCTCACCGGTTTGAGCGACATTCCAGATATAGACACTAAAGCCGATAATTTTTGGCTGATGATTGAGCAATTGTTCAGCAATATTCAATGCGGTTTGCTCAATGGTGAATTCCAGCAAGCGACAACGTGACTGCAATTCACCAAGATTGGCCAACAGATAACGTAAGCCAAAGGCACTATGCATGTAGCGGGCATTGAGGGTGGTCAGCAGAATATCGCTGTCAGTGTGTTGTTCTGAAGTGGATGGCAGCGCTGCATTCATGCTGACAGCCTTTGCTGCAGTGCCTTGCCATAACTGTCGAGTGCAGTCAGCACCGATTGTTGCTGCTCTGTTAAATCAGCTTGTCTCGACTCAGCAAGGGCCTGAAAGAATGCGTCGAAACCGAGTTTACCCGCGACCGGTTGTGACAGTGCTTGATAACAATATTGCTGCCAGTGTTGTTGCTCTTCACTACTCATAGCCTCTGGCCAGTTTCTGGCGCGATAGCGAAACAACAGCTCGGGTAATCGGGCGTCGTTAAACGGCAATTGCAGATCGGCCAGTTGAGCCGGGCCGGCCTCCCGGACTTTGTTCATCAGATTTTTGTCACTGTCACTGATAAAGCCACCGCTATAAAG
Source organism: Methylophaga lonarensis MPL (assembly GCF_000349205.1). Lineage (GTDB taxonomy): Bacteria > Pseudomonadota > Gammaproteobacteria > Nitrosococcales > Methylophagaceae > Methylophaga > Methylophaga lonarensis. The sequence goes on from NZ_APHR01000015.1 coordinate 81,259, forward strand.
GCTGGCATCAGGATCAAGCACGTCGTTGTAGCTTGGTTTGCTGAATATCTGCTGAATTTTACTGCGGATAGCTGCAATGTTCTGACGTAGAAACTGCGCGTGTGCCTGTTGTTGAGCTAAATCAATCTGCAGTCGCTCAGCGGCCTCATCGGTCAGGGTGTTGAGCGGCACCACTACTGGACATTTGTTGATATGCAGTGTTTTCAGTGCCGGGCGGCTGGCATGCTCGGGTAATTCAGCCGTGGCGGTGAATAACCATTGGCGGAGTGTGTCGGCATCCTGATCCAGAAGTAATTGTGGGTCGTATCTTAAGTCATAAACGATAATGCCATTCTGGTTGCCCGGTTCGTTTGCCAACGGCAGTACCAGTGCGGTGTTGCAGTATTCAGAGGCATACATTCTGGACACATGAATAACCGGCGTGTCCGAGTTCAGGTTGACCAGCGGCGCCACGGCTTGTTTTTGACGGTGACTGAACACAAAGTCATACAGCCGAGGTTGACGATCACGAATCAACTTCGCCAAGGCAATGGTTGCCCTGACATCGACCAGTGCATCATGAGCGCCTTGATGAGCAATGCCGTTGGCTGCTGTGAGATGTTCAAGGCGAAAACTGGGTTTGCCGCTTTCATGATCTGGCCATTCAATGCCTTCCGGTCGTAAGGCACGGGTCAGTCGAACCATGTCGATAATATCCCAGCGTGAATTACCGTTTTGCCATTCACGGGCATAGGCATCGTAAAAATTTCTGAACAGGGTGAAGCGGGTAAACTCATCATCAAAACGCAGACTGTTGTAGCCCACGCCACAGGTGCCGGGCAGTGCAAGCTCATCATGAATGCGTTTGATAAATTCAGCTTCACACAGTCCTTCCTGCTGTGTGAGCTGCGGTGTAATTCCTGTCACCAGTGCTGCCTGCGGATGCGGTAAAACATCCGGTGCAAGCTGACAGTAGATCATCAGCGGTTCGCCGATGATGTTCAGCTCACTGTCAGTGCGGATACCTGCAAACTGGATTGGACGATCAAAACGTGGATCGATTCCACTGGTTTCGTAGTCATGCCAGTAGAGCGTAGTCATCGGCTACCAGCTGGCGAATACAGCATTGGCTGCATCCAGTGTGTGTTCGATTTCAGCATCCCCATGCGCTGAAGAGACAAAACCTGCTTCAAAAGCCGAAGGTGCCAGATAGACGCCACGTTCTAGCATGCCGTGGAAAAAGCGTTTGAAGCGTTCGATGTCGCATTCGGCAACTTGTTCATAGAAATCAACACGCGGTTCATCGGTGAAGAAAAAGCCGAACATGCCGCCAATGGCATGGGTACTCAGCGCGATATTATGTTTTTGCGCAGCTTCTTTAAGCCCTTGGGTCAGACGCTGCGTCAGATCCGACAGATGCGCATGGAAACCCGGTTGGCGAATTTGCTTGAGTGTGGCAAGGCCAGCCGCCATAGCGACCGGATTGCCTGACAGGGTACCAGCCTGATAGACGGGGCCGAGCGGTGCGATGACCTGCATGATTTCTTTTTTGCCACCAAAAGCGCCCACCGGCAGACCGCCGCCAACAATTTTTCCCAGTGTGGTCAAATCAGGCGTGACTTGATAGTGCTCCTGAGCACCGCCCAGAGCAACCCGGAAACCGGTCATGACTTCATCAAAGATCAGCACGCTTTGATATTCATCACAAATTTGTCTCAAGCCTTCCAGGAAGCCCGGTACCGGCGGGATGCAGTTCATATTACCGGCCACCGGTTCAACAATAATGCAGGCAATTTGTGATCCCAGTTCAGCAAAACATTTGCGCACCGATTCAATGTCATTAAAGCGCAGTGTCAGCGTGTGCTCGGCGACCGAAGCCGGTACACCGGCCGAAGAAGGTACGCCCAGCGTCAGGGCTCCCGAGCCGGCTTTGACCAGCAAGGAATCCGCATGACCGTGGTAACAACCTTCGAATTTGACAACCTTGTCGCGCCCGGTAAAGCCTCTGGCCAATCGAATGGCACTCATGGTTGCTTCTGTGCCAGAGCTGACCATGCGAACCATTTCCATGGAAGGCACCAGTTCGCACAGTAAATCGGCCATGGTGGTTTCAATCGCGGTGGGTGCGCCATAGCCAAGACCGTGAGTGACGGCTTGTTGAACGGCGGCGATAACTTCAGGATGCGCATGTCCGGCTATCATTGGCCCCCATGAGCCGATATAGTCCACATAGCGTTTGTCTTCAGCATCAGTCAGCCAGGCACCTTTACCTTCCTTGAAAAACACGGGTGTGCCACCGACACCGCGGAAGGCTCTGACCGGCGAATTGACGCCACCGGGAATATGATGTTGGGCGAGTTCGAACAGTTGCTGATTGCTGTGCATTTGTATTCCTGAAAGTCCTGATTCAAAGTTGTGCGATAATTCTAGCTTAAACCTGTCATTTGACCGAATTTATGAGCCTGAAACTCAGACTGTTAATCATTGTAACCATTATCCTGCTGATTAACTTTGCCGCCGCTGGCTACTTTATGGTGCAAAACGGCCGCAAAGCTGTAGCGGCCGAAATGGAATCCAGCACCCAGCTTGCCCGCGGGCTGTTGATTAATGCTTTGCCGACCTTGCGATTTTCCAATGATTTGAGCGAGCGGCTGACGCTGATTGTTGATAGTGTTCGACACACACGCCACATCCGCGCATGGTTTGAGGATATGAATGGTCGGCCGTTGATCGGGCAGGAAGAGCGCGCAGGCTTTTTCAATAAGCCGGATGCGCCTGACTGGTTTATTCGATTGATGGAGCCCGAAGCAGTCGCCTTTCGACGACTTATCACCAAGGGCAGCCAATCTTATGGTTATCTGGTGGTCGAGGCGGATCCCAGTGATGGCGTCAACGATGTCTGGATCGATGTTCAGATGTTGTTCTGGCTGGCGATTTTTTTCCTCAATCTGATCCTTATAATGATCTATATGGCCTTGCGTCAGGGCTTGCGGCCATTGGACGAGCTGTCAGAGGCGCTGGGTGATCTGGAAAAAGGTAATTTTTCTGCACGCGTCGACACCACAGCGGTGAAAGAGCTTAATCCGATTCAGATACGCTTTAATCATATGGCCAGCGTCTTGGAAAAAACCATGGCGGAAAACCATGCGCTGGCCGGTAATATGCTCAGTTTGCAGGAGTCCGAACGTCGCGATCTGGCCCGTGAGCTACACGATGAACTGGCACCTTGCCTGTTTGGCATCAGGGTGGATCTGGCAGAAATCGACCGAATTGCAGCAGAGCACAATCTGACTGAAATTAACGAAAAGGTCAGTTCAGTCAAAACCATTACTGCGCATATCCAGTCACTGGTGCGAAAAATGCTCAGCCGTCTGCGTCCGATGACCCTTGATGATCTCGGTTTGGCTGAGGCATTGCGGGATATGCTGCATAATTGGCGGGATCGGCAACCGGAAATAGACTGGGAGTGGGATTTCCACGGTGATTTCTCGGACTTGCCAGATACCTTGCAAGTCACCATTTATCGTGTGGTGCAGGAATGTACTACCAACTGTGTTCGACACGCCGGCGCCAGTCACGTCAAAGTTGAAGTCAAACGTGACTCGGAGAACGTCAAGGTGACGGTGACCGATGATGGTAAGGGCCTTGGCAGCAAACTGGTCCACGGTTTTGGTTTAATAGGTATGCGTGAACGAGTGACTGCACTGGGTGGCCGTATTGCATTTGATACAGAAGAAGGCCAGGGATTGCAGGTACGGGTATTGATTCCTTTGAAAGGTGACTAGCAGATGAAACAGTCGATTACCATTCTGGTCGTTGATGACCACCCTATCGTCAGAGCCGGATGTCGGCAGCTGATTCAGCAAATACCCTCGGCTAAAGTGGTAGAGGCTGAAACGGGTGAAGAGGGCTATCGGGTATTTCAGGAGCTTTATCCAGATATGGTATTGCTGGATATCACTCTGCCAGGAATGGGTGGGCTGGAAGTGCTACGTCGCATTCGGGCCAATCGTGATAACGCCAAGGTGCTGATGTTCAGTATGCATGAAGATCCGGTGTTTGCATCCCGGGCCATGCAGGCTGGAGCACGAGGCTACATCACCAAAAACAATGCTGCCGATCATCTGGTTGAAGCGGTCAACAAGGTACTCGAGGGTAAGATTTATCTGAGTCCGGATATGGCGCAGCAACTTGCCATGTTAAACATTGATTCCGGTACCAGTGCCTTGAGTGATCTGTCGCGCCGCGAACTGGAAATTCTGCGTTTGCTGGGGGAAGGTAAGAGCATGAATGAAATTTCCGATGTATTGGGCATCAGTTACAAAACCGTTGCCAACAATCTGACTCAGATTAAAAGTAAACTGGATATCAGCAAAACCGCTGAACTGATGCGGTTCGCCATCAGCCATGGTTTGTCATCCTAGCCGCTGCGAGTCTTGTTTTAGAGGTCTTGATTTTGCTAGCGCCATACTCTCGTAATGCCGAGCTCACTTTCGTCATTCCCGCACCCAAGTCCCGTCTTTCCCGCGCATGCGGGAATCTGAGAGGCCGTGCAGAGATTGCGGACAAACGTTGCACGTTTTCCGCAATGACGGGGCGTGTAAATCAAGGGAGGTATAGCGTCATTTCCGAGGCACAGTCTCGAAATACCCGGGCCTCACCATCGTTATCCCCGCCCTCACTTTCGTCATTCCCGCACCCAATTCCCGTCATTCCCGCGCATGCGGGAATCTGAGTGCGGGGTAAGCCGGTTCGCTATGAGTTGAGTCGTCATTCCCGCGCATGCGGGAATCTGAGAGGCCTGCAGAGATCGCGGACAAAGACTAAAAGTTTTCCGCAATGACGACCAGGTGGTATTACGACCTTATTGCTGGTCAGAGTAAGGCACTGGCTTAGTCGACACATCCAGCATGAGGAATAAATTCCCTGCATTACGGGATAACTCACTCATGCCAGACTTGCTTGCAGCTTCTATCATATGCAGCAAGTCCATAGGAATTTTCAGCTTCTATAGTCTTATATTTCTCTCTCCTTCGATGAAGGTTTTCAGCCAGACCTACCGGTCTGGCTTTTTTTTGCCTGAAATACCGGTATAGGAAAAATTCCTACCTCAGGCCTAAATGATAAAAATTCTCATTTAGGTGTTCACAGTCGCCGGTTTATCTTGCTATGATGGCGCTTCGATTTTTCACGGCCGGTCGTTGCCGGAGAGGGAAACATTTGATGCACAAAGCTAATATAGCGCGCTGGAGTATTTTCGGCTTGCTGTTCAGTACTATGCTGACAGTACAGGCGCAAGAGTCGCTGGAACATGCCATAGAAACGCAAGTCAACACTGACAGTGCGGCTCGTCAATCTCAGCAACAAATCGACAATCTGGTCGACGAAACGACTGACCTGCTAACGGAGTATCGTGAAGTACTCAGACAGACTCAAAGTCTTCGTGCCTATAACGAGCAACTTGAGCAACTGGTCAACTCTCAGCAGCAAGAGCTGCAATCCATCGATGAACAACTTATTAATATAGAGACCACGCAACGCGACATCGTGCCGTTGATGATGCAGATGATCGAAGTCATGGCCCAGTTTGTTGAGTTGGATGCGCCATTCCTGCCAGCAGAGCGTCAGGAAAGAGTAGTTCAACTGCAAGCGCTGATGTCACGGGCTGACGTTTCTCTGGCTGAAAAATATCGTCGCATTCTTGAAGCCTATCAAGTTGAAACTGAATACGGCCGCACCATCGAAGCCTATCAGGGCACGCTCGATGTAAATGGCCAGTCACGCACCGTTGATTTCCTGCGTATGGGCCGTGTCGGTCTTTACTATCTGACACTGGATGGTATGGAAGCCGGCGTCTGGGATCATGAGGCAGGGCAATGGCAACGCTTGCCCAACCAGTATACAAAATCTGTCGATCAGGGACTTAAAGTGGCACGTAGACAATTACCACCTGACTTATTGGTGCTTCCAGTCAAAGCAGTGGAGCGTGCCGAATGAAAAAACTACTCGCCACCAGCCTGGGTCTGGGATTACTGATCAACTCGTTGCAAGTCACTGCTGCGCCCCCGGCCAATATCGACCAACTGCTTGAGCAAGTGAAACGTGAACGGGTACTTGAGCAGCAACAAAATAAACTGAGAGAAGCGGAATTTCTTGAGGCCCGTGATCAACAGGCCCGTTTGCTGCGCGAAGCCAGAAGTGCATTGGCTAGCGAGGAAGCCCGGACAGCTTCACTGAATGAACAGTTTGAAGAAAACGAACTGATCATCATCGACAAGGAAGCACAACTGCAGGAGAAGTCTGGATCGCTGGGTGAACTGTTTGGCTCGGTTCGGCAAATGGTCAATGACAGCCGCAGCGTGTTGGAAAGCTCGATGACGTCGCTACATAATCGTGAGCGTATTGAGCAGCTCAATGCCCTGGCAGAGCGTCAGCAACAACCGACCATAGATGATCTGCATTTGTTATGGATCAGCCTGCAGGAAGAGATGACCGCTTCAGGCAAAGTGGTTCGCTTTGAAACTGACATTATTAATGCCGCAGGTGAAATGGAATCACGTGAAGTTACACGTATTGGTGTTTTCACTGCTTTCAGCGATGGTAAATTCCTGCGTTACTTGCCTGAAACCGGCAATCTGGTCGAGTTGGCACGACAGCCAGTGCAAAGGCTTCGTGATGTCGCCAAAAACTTTGAAACTGCTGAAGCAGGCACATTACAACCGACTGTGATGGATCCCACCAGAGGCGCCATCATGGCACTGCTGGTGCAAACCCCTAACCTGAAAGAACGTATCGAACAAGGTGGTTGGATAGGCTTTATCATTCTCGGCCTGGGCGCTATAGGTTTGTTGATTGCTTTGCAACGATTTGTCCATCTGATTCTGGTTGAGCGTGGCGTCAAGCGCCAGCAAAAATCTTCTGAAGTCAGCATGAAGAACCCGTTGGGCAGAATACTGTCTGTTTACAAGGAAGAATTGGCACAGGATGTCGAAACCCTGTCGCTCAAACTTGACGAAGCGATCCTGCGTGAAACGCCAAGCATTGAACGCGGCCTGGTTACACTGGCGATTCTCGCCGCTATTGCGCCAATGCTGGGTCTGCTGGGAACGGTCTCCGGCATGATCGAGACCTTCCAGTCCATCACCCTGTTTGGCACCAGTGATCCGAAGTTGATGTCGGGGGGTATCTCGCAGGCCTTGGTGACCACCGAACTTGGTTTGGCGGTAGCGATTCCTTTACTGCTGATTCATAGCGCGTTATCAAGCAAGAGTAATCGATTGATACAAATTCTTGATGAAGAAAGTGCCTCAATCGTAGCGCGCAATGCGGAAAAGCAACATGAGCCAACTGACGGATAATATTTTTCAGATTCAGGTGCTTATGGAGAGTGGGGGCCTGGTGCTCTGGCTCATCCTGCTGGCATCATTGCTGATGTGGACCTTGATCGTTGAGCGATATGTTTATGTGTACTTTGTGCATCCCAAACAGGTCAAACTGCATGTAAACGAGTGGCAACTGCGTCACGACCGGCGCAGTTGGTATGCCCAGCAAATCAGGCAGGGCATGATCGCTGAAAGCCGTATTCAGCTGCAAAAACATCTGGTCTCCATCCGAACCCTGACGGTGGCTTTGCCAATGCTGGGGCTGCTTGGCACGGTGCATGGAATGATCCAGACCTTTGATGTCATGACTGTTTTTGGTACCGGTAATACACGAGGCATGGCCAGTGGTATCTCCATTGCGCTGATTACCACGATGGGTGGCCTGATGACGGCATTGTCTGGCTTGTACTTCATTACTCAGCTGCAACAGCGAGTGTCCCGTGAGGTCGATAATGTTGCCGATGCCTTGCGTCGGGACTAGAGGATTTTATGAGAAACCGACATTCACGTCGCCAAAGTGGCGGCATCGCAGAAATCAACATGACACCGCTCATCGATATGGTGTTTATCCTGCTGATTTTCTTTATTGTCACTACTTCATTTGTGCGAGAGACCGGTGTTGATGTGACACGTCCATCGGCACAGACCGCCACCAGTAAGGAACGTGCCAATATCATGGTTTCTATTCGTGCCAATGATGAAATCTGGATGGATGGCCGGCAAATTGATCGCCGTGCGGTTCGCGCCAACGTTGAACGTATGCATGCTGAAAATCCGGAAGGTGCCGTGATCATTCTGGCTGACAGAGATGCCAAAACCGGTTTGCTGATCGAAGTCATGGATCAGGCGCGTCTGGCCGGTGTTGCTAATGTCTCAATTGCCGCTGAAGCGGATTAGGGGCCGATAGCCGATGCGTTTGTTTGTCGCCCTGTTGCTGGCAGTTGTGGTCAACTTTGGTTTGTTCATGCTGATGAAGCAGATGACCACACCGGCAGTTGTGGAAAGACAACTGACAGAAGATATCCGACTGCTTGATTTTATTCGCATGCAGCGGGAAGAGTCGGAGCCGGAACTCAGACGTCGTGAGCGACCAGAACCGCCACCGCCACCAGAAGAACCACCACCGCCGCCACCTTCTGCGGCAGCACCGGATGTGACACCGCCCAATGTGCCTTCACCACAATTGAATGTTCCGCGCATTGATGTGCCTTTGAGCATAGCGGGTGGCCCTTATCTGGGTGACTTTATGGCGGCGCCGGCACCCGCAGCAACTCCTGGCCCGGCCATTGAACCGAGCATGGATGATGAGGTTGTGCCGCTGGTCAGGATTCCACCTAATTATCCGCGTACCGCTCAGCGTAGAGGTATCGAGGGCGTGGTGACGGTTGAGTTTACGATCACCAGAGACGGCTCTGTTAGAGATCCTGTGGTGGTCAAGGCGACACCGGAAAATATATTTGACCGCGAAGCGCTCAATGCCATCACTCGCTGGAAGTTCAAACCCAAAGTGGTGGACGGGCAGCCCGTTGAGCGTCGGGCAACACAGGAAATTGAATTCAGGATGGCACGCTGATGATGCGCCGAATCTTACTGATAGTCTTTCTTGGCTTACACACGATCGCCGCTGCCGAACAGTATCTGTTAACCGAGTCTACCTATCGCGTTTTGAGTGCTGCCCAGGAAAAAATGGAAGCACAACAATACACCCAGGCTGAGCGTGACTTACAGGCATTGCTACGTGATATTTCATCAGGCTCTTACGATGCGGCAGTGGTCAGGCAAACGCTTGGCTATCTCTATTCAGAAACCGGTGACTATGCAAGAGCTGCAAGCACTTTCCGTGAAGCGCTGGCATCAGAGGCCTTGCCACCGGATGTGAATCATAACCTTCGCTTTAATCTGGCACAGCTGCTGATTGCCGCCGATAACTATCGTGAGGGGATCGCTGAGCTTGAGCGCTGGATGCAAAATGAAGCATCTCCATCGGATAATGCCTATCTGTTGTTGGCCACTGCCTATTACCGTTTACCGGATTACCAGAAAAGCATCGATACCATCAGAATTCTGATTAACCGAACTTCACAACCCAAGGAAGAATGGTATCGCTTGCAGCTGGCCAGCCATATGGAGCTCAACCAGTATCGAGCTGCCACCAGTTTGTTGGAAACCATGGTGAGCCGATATCCCTATCAGAAAAACTACTGGGATCAACTCGCTGCGTTGTACATGCAACAGGAACAGCAATTCCGTTCACTCGCTGTCCATTCATTGACTATGCGCATGGATCTGGGCGACGCCAATACCTTGCAACGCATCATTGATATGTATCGTTATTTAGGCATTCCATACAAAGCGGCCCGTATGCTGGAACAGGCAATGGCGGATGGCGTGATTGCGCGAAATTTTGAACAGCAAAAGAGACTGGCTGACAGCTGGCTGGCGGCTCGTGAACTCGGGCGAGCGATTGAAGTGTTGTCATCTATCGCGACTCAGGATCAAACAGGTGAAACCGGCTTCCAGCTGGCCAGACTGCAAATCAACGAAGAACGCTGGACCGATGCGCTGGCAACCTTGCAACAAGTTGAACCGATGCTGGAGAGTGAGCGATTGCGCGGTGAGTTGCTGTTGCTAAAAGGCATGGCCTATTTCAATCTGGGTGATTACCTGCAGGCCAGAACCCAATTCAGCCAGGCGGTTGCCTTTGAACGGCAACGCAATCAGGCCGGACAATGGCTACGCCATGTTGATGGTTTGCTCAGTGAGCAACAAAGTGCCTCATGAATCACGGCAAGCGCTGAAACAACAGCTTGTCGAGCACTATCGCTGGCTGCGCCAGTATGGTTACAACGACTCACACAGTGGTAATGCCTCTTTCCGCTGGCATGACGAAATCTGGATAACGCCCACCGGTTGCTGTGCGGATTTGTTGCAGCCAGAGGATCTACTGTGTTGCAGTATTGATGGCCAACTGGCTGCGGGCGCTTCACTGGATGCACCACTGCATCTCGAAGTCTATCGACATAATCCCGAAGCACGAGCAGTGCTGCATAGTCACGGTCCACATGCCATAGCACTTAGTTTGTCAGGAAAAGATTTTGTACCTGTCGATTTTGAGGGGCAGTATTACTTTCCTGTTGTGCCTGTTATTGACATTCCTTTCACATCCTACGTTGAACAATCACCGCTCGCAGTTGCAGAGCAGCTGGCGACTCACAAAGTGGCAATCGTTCGTGGTCATGGTGTTTATGCGTGTGCACCGACTATTAACCTGGCCTACAAGTGGAGTTGCTCGGTAGAGCTGTCTGCCAAAATTGCCTGGCTGTCAGTGCAAGGTTAATCTGCAGTCAAGCGCTAACAAAATGACTTTTTACAAGTCTGACCTGATTGAAATTCAATTAACCGGATACGCTCATGAACGCAGAGTACACAGTGAACAAGCAAGTTCAGGATGATGTTTTTCTAAGAACACCCAGACTGGATGGCGTTGACATTGAGCAGAAGCGCCGAGAAATAGCGGCCTGGTTTAACACAACTTTTGAACGTTATGAGTCGTTGTTCAAAACGCTCAAAAACGATCAGGCCTATTACCAAAAACCGATTTCCCTCAGACATCCCCTCATTTTCTATTACGGACACACAGCGACCTTTTTCATTAACAAACTGCTGCTGGCGGGTCTGATCGAGCAACGCATCAATCCCGGGTTTGAATCGATGTTTGCGGTCGGCGTTGATGAGATGAGCTGGGATGATCTGAATGATGCCCATTACGACTGGCCATCAGTTGCACAGGTGCATGACTATCGTCGACAGGTTCAGGCCGTCGTCAATCGGGTGATTGATTCGGCGCCGTTGTCATTGCCAATCAACTGGGAAAACCCCTGGTGGGCGATCATCATGGGCATTGAACATGAATTGATTCATCTGGAAACCTCCTCGGTGCTGATTCGGCAACAAAAGCTGGAGTTGGTGCAAAGTCGAGCTGACTGGAAACCCTGGACTGGCAGCGGACTTGCGCCTGAGAATGCTCTGGTTTCTGTCGCTGCGGGTTCGGTGCGCCTTGGCAAATCGTTTGATGATCCCATTTACGGATGGGATAACGAATATGGTCGACATCAAGCCGAAATTGCAGAGTTTCAGGCGGCGCGATACCTGGTGAGCAATCAGGAATTTCTCTCATTTGTTGAAGCGGGTGGTTATCAACAGGATCAGTGGTGGTCAGATGAGGGACTGGAATGGCGAAACTTCAGCAAGGCCCAGCATCCCACTTTCTGGCATCAATCCGAACAGGGCTGGCAACTGAGATTAATGACTGAATTGGTGCCAATGCGCTGGGACTGGCCAGCCGAAGTCAACTATCACGAGGCCAAGGCTTTCTGTGAGTGGAAGGCGGCAGAAACCAAGTTACCCGTCCGCTTGCCGACTGAAGACGAATGGTACCGGTTATATGAGGTTTCTGGACTTGCTGCGCTGGATCACCAACAAAGTGATGCCAATATTCATCTGGATTATGCTGCCTCGTCATGTCCGGTCAACCAGTTTGCCCATGGCGAGTTTTTTGATGTGGTTGGCAATGTCTGGCAGTGGACAGAAACCCCGATTTATCCGTTTGACGGTTTTAAGGTGCATCCGATTTATGATGATTTCACCACGCCGACTTATGATGGCAAACATCAGCTTATTAAAGGCGGTTCATGGGTATCGTGCGGCAATGAAACACAATTAAGCTCACGTTATGCCTTTAGGAAACATTTTTTTCAGCATGCCGGATTTCGTTATGTTGTGTCGCAGCAGGAGGTTGTACAAGTGAGTTCGCAATATGAGACAGATAAGCTGGTGTCCGAATACGCAGAATTTCACTACGGTGACAGCTACTTTGAGGTCGCCAACTTCCCCAAAACACTTGCTGAACTGGCAATAGGATTAATGGCAGACAGACCGGCCCATCGCGCGCTGGATTTAGGCTGTGCCACAGGCCGTTCCACTTTTGAGCTTGCGAGACATTTTGACGAAGTGACCGGCGTGGATTTTTCTGCCCGACTCATTAACGTTGGCGTACAGCTTGCCGAGCAAGGTGTCATCCGATACACCATCGCCGATGAAGGTGATTTGGTACTTTATCGTGAGCGAAGCCTCGAACAACTGGGGCTGGCAGACACTGCTGACAAAGTGAGTTTCTTACAGGGAGATGCTTGTAATCTGAAGCCAGTATTTGCAGGATATGACCTGATTCTGGCGGCAAACCTGATTGATCGGCTGTACAAGCCCGCGCTGTTTCTGCAAACCGTTCATGAGCGAATCAATCCGGGCGGTCTGTTGATGATTACCTCGCCTTACACCTGGCTGGAAGAGCATACCGAAAAAGACGACTGGCTGGGCGGTTTCAAAAAAGACGGTGAAAGCTTCTTTACCCTGGATGGACTGAAGGCCATTTTGGAGCAAAACTTCAGGCTGGTGCATGGCCCTGAATCGGTGCCTTTTGTGTTGCGTGAAACCCGGCGAAAATTCCAGCATACTTTGTCGGAAGTGACGGTGTGGGAACGTAAAGCTTGAGTTTTGATTTTGACCAGCCGATTGACCGGGAAAATACCGGCAGTCTGAAATTTGATGCTCGCAGACAACTCTTTGGCCGGGAGGATGTGATCCCCCTGTGGGTGGCAGATATGGACTTTGCTGTGGCAGAGCCGATAAGCCAGGCCCTGCAACAACGTGCTGCTCATCCGGTTTATGGTTACACAGTGTTTCCGGACGAGCTGAAAACCGTCATGTGTGACTGGTTTGCCAGACGGCATCAATGGACCATTGAGCCCGACAGTATTGTCTGGTGTCCGGGGGTTGTGCCTTCGTTACATGCCTCAATTCTTGCCTTGACCGAGCCCGGCGACCCGGTGATTGTGCAGCCGCCAGTGTATGCACCTTTTTTCACCGCGGTGACCCAAACACAGCGACAATTGATGCTTAATCCCTTGCAGCAAACAGCCAGCGGGGATTATCAAATTGATTTTGACCATCTGCAGCAATGTGCTGAGGCCGGTGCCAAATGCCTGGTGTTTTGCTCGCCACACAATCCCGTCGGCAGGGTATGGAGCCAGACAGAATTACAACAGCTACTCGACTGGGCAGAGCAGTATCAGATCACCGTGATTTCAGATGATATTCATGCCGATCTGGTATACCCCGAGTTCAAGCATCGGCCTTTGGCGACATTTGAACGTCCTGATGTAAAGCTGATCACGGCGGTTTCAGCCAGCAAAACCTTTAATATTCCTGGTCTTGGGTTATCGGCTCTGGTGGTGGATGATGCCGAGCAACGTCAGGCGATCAACCGGGTATTTGACAGCTGGCATGTTTCAGCCGCCAATCCATTCAGCATCACGGCATTTACCGCTGCTTATCAGTATGGCGATGACTGGCTGGATGCCTTGATGGATTATCTGCGGCAAACGCGTGACTGGGTGATGGAGTTTGCCGCTGACAATTGTCCACAGATACAAGTCATTCCTGCTCAAGGCACCTATTTACTTTGGCTGGATTGTCGGCAGCTTGGTCTCAAGGATGCCGAACTGAAACGATTCTTTGTCGAACAGGCGGGAATAGGCATGAATCAAGGCAAGATGTTTGGCGATGTAGGGCGGGGGTTTATGCGAATGAACATTGCCTGTCCCAGAGCAATTGTTGAACAAGCCTGGCAGCTGATTGCCAGAGCCGTTCACGCCAGACATTCTAAAACTATTTAAAACCGGGCCAATTGATACCGAATTGGCGTTGACTGTGTCAGAATCAAGTGACTGTTGGTAAAAACCGCACAACAAGTGTCAGTATTTGTGTTAAACCAATAGTCAGAGACATTGTTGTTTCGTGTTTAAGTGAGGCTGATTATGAGCGAATCCATTGGACAGGACGCAGGAATGGTGTGGACTTACCTGCGAAAAACCGGCACTGCATCTGTGACCAAAACCGCCCGTGAGTGCGAACTGGACCCTAAACGCATGCAACGTGCGATTGGCTGGTTGGCACGAGAGGACAAGCTGGAAATCGAAGCCACCCCTCGCGGTGAGTGGCTGAGCCTGAAGTAAAACTACCTGTCAGTTGCCAAGGGGGCGACTGACAGTAAAGGCACCTCGAATCTGTCCAGCGCTGAAACCGGTTGCCTGATCATCCGGGTAATAGCGATCAATAATGGCCTGGAGCGGTTCGGCAATGGTCGCGCCGTGGCAGGTCAGGCAAGCCTGTTCAGTTGGAATGGCTTTCATCATTCGCCATTGCAAACCCTGTTCAGTGTCAACGACTTCGCTGAAACTGATTCCGGCAATATCTTCGCCACCTTTCAGGCGCGTTTCAAACTGTTTTAATACCAGCGTTTCCCATTCATCTGGCTGATTGTCAGGATTTCGGACTTTGAGACTGGTTCTGCCAATGTCGAACTGATATTGCTCAGATAAAGAAGCCGCAATTTCCGGTGCGATTGTGTTGCAAACCTCAACGGCCTCAATCGGTCCCCCCTCCTGCATGGCCTGCATCAGAGCGCCGCGCAAAGTCGTGGCAAATTCCTGAATTGCGCTGGATGCTTCTTCATTAAATTCCGGGCCAGCCTCGGATTGGCAACCGGCCAATGCAAGCGAGATAACAATAAGTGATGAGCGAATCATGGGCATAACTCCTTGCGCTTGGGATTAGCTTTTTCAAAGCACGACGAGCATAGGGCTTCCACAACAAGCGGCCTCGGACGTTTGGGTGCTTTGATAACAAAATATAAGTAAATTCTAATTTACCAATCCTGAATACATTCTGTCAAAGCGCGTGAGAACCGGCTTGTCTGATCGGGTTTTATACTGATACCCTTCGGGTCAACATTTATCGGGGTATTATCAGGCAATGACCAACAATTACGATGCTTCTGCCATTGAAGTGTTGACCGGGCTGGAGCCGGTCCGGAAACGTCCGGGGATGTACACCGAGACAACCCGGCCTAATCATCTGGCTCAGGAAGTCATCGATAACAGTGTTGATGAGGCCGTTGCCGGTCACGCTACTGCAATTCAAGTCATTCTGCATGCCGACAACTCTCTGGAAGTGATTGACGATGGACGGGGCATGCCAGTGGATATTCACCCTGAAGAAGGCGTTCCCGGAGTTGAAGTCATTCTGACCCGCCTGCACGCCGGGGGTAAGTTCTCCAATAAAAACTATCGTTTTTCCGGTGGTCTGCATGGGGTTGGTGTGTCGGTGGTTAATGCGCTTTCTTCCCGGCTGGAAGTTGCCATACGCCGCGATGGTGTCAGTTATTCAATCGCATTTGAACACGGTCAGCTGGTTGAACCACTGACAGAAACCGGCACAGTCGGCAAACGCAATACAGGCACCAGTGTTCGCTTTTGGCCTGAAGCCAGCTTTTTTGATACATCAAAGTTTCTGGTGTCCAGATTACGTCATGTATTGCGGGCCAAGGCAGTGCTGTGCCCGGGATTAGTGGTGACGTTTACTGATCTCAGCGGCGCAGAAAAACAAGAAGATCGCTGGTGTTACGAAGATGGCTTGAAAAGCTATCTTGCCGTCGCGATGACGGATATGCCTTGTGTTCCCGCCAATCCGTTTGTCGGCAATTTCGCCGAAAATGATCAGGAAGTGGATTGGGCATTGATGTGGCTGACAGAGCCAGCTGAAGTCATGGCCGAAAGCTATGTCAATCTGATCCCGACTATTCAGGGCGGTACCCATGTTAATGGCTTGCGCAGTGGTTTGCTGGATGCCTTGCGAGAGTTTTGTGAGTTTCGTAGTTTGTTGCCGCGTGGCGTCAAGTTATCTCCCGAAGATATCTGGGATCGCTGTTGCTATGTGCTGTCTGCCAAAATCGAAGATCCACAATTTTCAGGGCAAACCAAAGAGCGTTTGTCATCGCGGCAGTGCGCGGCATTTGTTTCCGGTGCGGTCAAGGATGCGTTCAGCTTGTGGCTGAATCACCATATTGAAGATGGTGAGAAGATCGCTGAGTTGGTGATCAGCAATGCTCAATCTCGTCTCAAACAAAGCCAAAAAAGTAGTACGCAAACGTGTTCAAGATCAGGTCCTGCCTTGACCCGGAAACTGGCGGA
>NZ_APHR01000016.1 GCF_000349205.1 Methylophaga lonarensis MPL
ATTCCGGCGGTGTTCASCACCAATATTGTCACCGTGCCCTTGATTGCCGCACTTGGCATCGGTCTTGCCGCATCTATTCGTGGCCGTAATCCACTCACGGATGGTTTTGGACTGGTGGCGCTGGCTGTGATGGTGCCGATGATCAGTGTGCAACTCTACGGAATTCTGGTGTTTTCGGGCGCTGAACCTGATCCTGATGCCGTGGCCATCCTTGCTGCTGACAGTGCACAAAAACTGTCAGGGCCACTGATCATGTTACTGGAACTGGCCGAAATGCTGCGGGATGTGTTGCCGATTATCATCACCATTTTGTTTTTTCAGTATCTGGTGATGCGTCGACCACTGAGTAATCCCAGAGCGATTCTGTTTGGTTTCGCGCTGGTGATCTTCGGACTGTATGCTTTTGTAGTCGGTCTGAAGATGGGACTGTTCCCGATTGGTTCAAGCATGGCCGAGCAGCTCATCAATCTGGATGGTTACTGGTATGTTTACCTGTTTGCTTTTTTAATCGGCTTTGCCACCACCATGGCAGAACCGGCCCTGATTGCAGTGGGTAAGCAAGCAGAGCAGGCCGCCTCAGGCCGCCTGAACGGCAATACCATCCGCATACTAGTGGCTATTGGCGTGGCACTTGGCATCACCATCGGTGTCCATAGGATTATTGATGGCGGCTCAATGCACTACTACATCATGGGTGGCTACACGCTGGTCATCATCCTGACTATCCTGGCGCCACGCTATATCGTAGCGCTGGCTTACGATTTGGGCGGCGTCACGACATCTGAAGTCACTGTGCCGCTGGTCACTGCACTGGGAATCGGTCTTGCTACAGCAATTGAAGGCCGTAATGTACTCATCGATGGCTTTGGTTTGATTGCCTTTGCGTCAATCTTTCCAATCGTGACAGTCATGCTCTATGCTATCGCGATGCAAGCCGTTTCATCGTGGAAAAAGGTGGAAACATGAAATTTTCAATTCTCGTGGCCATTGTGCCAGAGGAACTGGAACAACCGGCAATCGACGCCGCCAAGGAGCTGGGGGCTGGAGGCATTACCCTGATGGGCGCTCGCGGCATCAGTAATAGCCAGAAAAAAAACTTTTTTTTGGCCTTACTTACGATGGCAGTCAAAGCGTCTTGTTAATGGTGCTTGAAAAAGGACTATCACTGCAGGTGCTCAAGGCGATTCAATCACTTCTGATGCCCGATAACGAAGATTCTCAAGGCTTGGTTTTTACCCTGCCACTGGAACATCTGGGAGGCATTGATACCTCTCAAATCGAAAAATTCCAACAACACTTGCGCGAAGTGCTTTAAAACAGGAAGCCGAATTATGCTCGTCAAAGAAGTCATGGTTAAAAATGTTGTCACCATTTCGCCGTTTGCCAAACTTCGTGAGGCAATGAGCACAATGAAACGACATGGCATCAAATCACTGGTGGTTGAAAAGCAAAACCAGCATGATGCCTATGGGCTGATTACCTATACCAATATCCTCAAAACCGTTATCGCTGAACAGGGTGATATTGACCTGCTCAACGTTTACGATGTCTGTGTCAAACCCGTTGTCTCGGTGGGAGAAAGCCTGTCAGTTCAGCATGTTGCCAGTCTGATGGGACAAAACCGGGTCAAGCGTCTACTGGTGTTGAAAGATAATGACCTTGTGGGGCTTATCACCATGAACGACATCATGGACGAACTACTCAAGCAAATCGACTAATCAATCCGTGATAGGGTAAGCCTGTGACCTTACAAGAGGAGCAGGTGAATGAGAGGCAAGATCGAACAACTGCTTGAACAGATCAAGCAACTTGAGGATGAACTCCGCCACGAACTCAATCAGCAAAGACATACCATCGGCTTCAAGATCAAAGGCCGAAAGGTCGAGTTTGAAGCCTCGGTCAGAGCCGCTCACAAAAAACTGAAAACCGGCTTGTGGCGCTGGTTTTTTGGGGTACGGCCGATCAATATCATCACCCTGCCGATCATTTACGCGATGATCATTCCATTGTTACTCATTGATATCCTGGTGACCTTCTATCAATGGACCTGCTTCCCTGTTTACGGTATCAAACGCGTTCGCCGCTCAGACTATATCGTGCTGGATCGACACAAATTGGGCTTTCTCAACTTTTTTGAAAAACTGCACTGTGCCTATTGTGGCTACGGAAATGGGGTGGTTGGCTATATTCGGGAAGTACTGGCCAGAACAGAACAGTATTTTTGTCCGATCAAACATGCCCGAACGGTACTGGGTACCCATCAACGCTATCGCGACTTCATCGATTATGGTGATGCAGAAAACTATCACCAGCGGCTCAAGGAATATCGCCGTCAGTTGTCTTAAGGGGGAGTCAGCGCAGAAGGATGCCTGAGCTGCATGAAAAATGACTGCTGGCGGCGTGATAACCAGCCCTGAACCTGCCAGTCCTGATTCAGATAATCATTCAGGTCATCAAACAAAGGCAAATGCTCATTCGCAATACGCAAAGCAAATTGGTCATTGACTCTCAACAGTACAGATTGGCGTTGTTCAACAATTTCCACGGGCCTGACAAGCAGGCGCTGCCAACCTCTGGGAGGTGGTGACTGCTTGAGTATTTGCACCGAGCGACGCTGATATTCCGGCATCGCCCAGATACCAAGTTGCTGCCGCTGTGCTGCCTGTTCCAGTTCCGTGAAAACTTCGCTGTGGCGCATATTGGGCGGCAAAATCGTCATCATGGCCATCCCGTCCCTGAGCAAGCCCTCGTTGAGCATTTCTCCGGATTCGTCATAACAATACGCCAGCAGTCGTCCATACTGATCCAATTGAGTTTGATCGTATTCAATAAACATCACGCCATCGGCCAGTCGCTGTTCAAGCCAATGCTTTGCCGCCTCCCCCCCCGGTTCGGCATCTCGATGCCGGTTGGCAATTTCCGGGGTGTTGATGCCCAGTAAACGAACTCGTCGGTCATCATCCAGTACCACTGTATCCCCATCAATCACCCGCTTTACTGTTACCCGATAGCGTTGGGAATGAGCAGCCAGTTGAACTTCTTCTGCATCTTGTGAGGCTGTATCAGAAAAGCTGATGCGACCTGCGGCATCTTCGGTTCGATATACGGTGGTTGCGGCCACCGCCAGGCTGAGCAGTAATGCCGCCAGCATCGTCATCTGCAACAGGCAGCGCTGAACTATTAATCGGTGTTTGTTTGTCATTGCTTTAGAGAACAACGGTTCAGGATCACTGATATAGATAATGCAATACCACCGCAGCAAAAATCACAGCGCCAACCCAGTTATTGTTCAAAAATGCCTGCACACACTGACGCGGCTGCCGATCTTCGGCAATCCATTGCTGATAAGCAAACAATAACAATGCAATCAGTAGCCCCAGATAGAAAATCAGCGACATCTGCAGTTGAAACCCAACCAGCAACATGACGCTCAAAAAACTCAGCTGCAGGATCTTCAGAATGGTCAGATCATCTTCACCAAACAAAATGGCGGTCGATTTGACACCCACCTTCAGATCGTCAGGTCGATCAGCCATGGCGTAAAAGGTGTCATAGACGGTTGTCCAGAGAATATTTGCCAGGAACAATAACCAGGCCACTGCTGGGACTGAGCCGGTCTGCGCCGCAAAAGCCATTGGGATTGCCCAGCCAAAAGCCATGCCTAAAACAATTTGTGGCAGATGGGTGTAGCGCTTCATGAATGGATAAATCACCGCCAACAGCAAGGCCACCAGTGAAAGTTGGATAGTCAGCCAGTCCAGTTGCAGTACCAGAAACAACGCCAGCACTAACAGAGCAAAAAAACAGATCAATGCCTGTTTGGCCGATAATGCTCCGGTTGCCAGCGGCCGCTGACGCGTGCGTTCAACCAGACCATCAACATTTCGATCAGCAAAGTCATTAATCACGCAGCCCGCAGAGCGCATGATCAATACCCCCAGGCTGAAGATAATCACCAGATGCCAGTCAGGTTGCCCCTGCCCGGCTATCCACAGAGCCGTCAAGGTCGGCCATAACAGCAATAAAATGCCGATTGGCCGGTCAAGGCGCATCAATTGCACATAGGCCATCACAGTACTCTGCTTCATCACTCAACCACACTCCATAAGGCCGGCAGGAATATCTCATTGACCAGCAGTGGCTCACCCTGCAGATAGAAACACGAACGACGTGCCCACAACGATACTGATGCTACCGGATCCAGAGCACTTGCCTCACGAAACAGCGCACTATCACGTCGCAATTGTGCCACCTGAATCGGGCCACGCTGGACAGCAACATCGTTGAACAACATTTCCCCCAGCGGTCTGTTGCCCAGTGCTGTGAAACGACGTCGATTATTGAGATAGGTGGCAAGCGGTACAATGGTTCTGGCAAATACCAGTGCCGTGTCCCCGTCCAGTAAACGAACCTGTCGCTGATAGGCCAGTTGTTCGAGCGGCAAACTCAGCCATCGTCGTTCTTCAACCAAGGGTTTTTGCCAGTGACTACCCAGCCAGTCCACGGAAAACCCATGATGACTGATGGTCTGCAAACGTCGGGTCAGTGAGCCCTGATCCACCATCCAGTGGCGAACCTTTGCCGGAATATTTAATTGCTCCGGCCAATACCAGCGACTCCAGTCACGCATGCTTTTGTTAAACCTGTCCAAAATCAATTTTGTTGCCGAACCAGCGCTTAATCATCTGCTCGGCTTGATCCGGGTAATCTCTGAGAAAGGCATCAGCCGAACTGCCGATGGCCATCAGCAAATCCTGATCGTCAAACAAGTCGGCGACCCTGAATTGCGGTAAGCCAGTCTGTCTGGTGCCCAATAATTCACCAGGCCCCCGGATTTCCAAATCACGCTGTGCGATGACAAAGCCATCATTGCTTTCACGCAAACATTTCAGTCGGGCCTGACCATTTTCCGACAGAGGTGGATGATACATTAAAACGCAGTGGCTCTGGGTTGAGCCTCGCCCGACCCGACCGCGAAGCTGATGCAACTGCGCAAGCCCCAGACGTTCGGCATTTTCAATAATCATCAGGCTGGCATTGGGTACATCCACACCCACTTCAATCACCGTGGTCGCCACCAGTAAATCAATTTCACCTGCCTTGAATTGCTGCATTACCAGTTCTTTTTCGCGAGGTTTCATGCGCCCGTGGACCAGTCCAATCCTGCAGTCAGGCAGCGCCTGTTGCAGCTGTTGGGCCGAATCTTCTGCGGCCTGACATTGCAAGTGCTCGGACTCTTCAATCAGGGTACACACCCAATACACCTGTCTTTTCTGCTGACAGGCAGCATGCACCCGGTCGATCACTTCCTGTCGTCGGCTATCGGAGATTAATACTGTGGTGACAGGTATTCGTCCGGGCGGCAGTTCATCTATCACGGAGACATTCAAATCGGCATAAGCCGTCATGGCCAATGTTCTCGGGATCGGAGTTGCGGTCATCACCAGTTGATGAGGCATCGAGTTTTGCTGGCGCCCTTTGTCTCGCAGTGCCAATCGCTGATGCACACCAAAGCGATGTTGTTCATCAATAATCACCAGCCCCAGTTTATTGAAGACCACTTGATCCTGAAACAAGGCATGTGTGCCTACCGCAACACTGATATCTCCCTGTTCCAATGCCGTGAGCATCTGCTTGCGTTGTGATGCGGTCTGCTTGCCTGCACACCAGCCGACCGTCATACCCAGCGGTTCAAGCCATTGCAGAAAGGTTTGATAATGTTGTTCTGCCAAAAGCTCCGTCGGAGCCATCATCACCGCCTGATATCCGGCGGTTACCGCCGCTACCGCAGCAATTGCAGCGACCACTGTTTTGCCGGACCCCACATCACCCTGCACCAGTCGCTGCATTGGAATATCTTGTGCCAAATCCTGCAAAATTTCGCCGATGACGCGCTGCTGTGCTGCTGTCAACGGAAATGGCAGACTGTTTAACAAGGCCTTTTGCGCACGATTATCGGCGCGAATGGCGGGCGCCGGGTGCCGCTGAGTATTAATACGAATCTTGCGCATGCTCAGTTGCTGCGCCAGCAATTCTTCATAGGCCAGTCTGCGCTGAGCTGGGTGCCGCCTGTCGATCAGTTGTTGAACATCGACATCGGGCGGCGGCAGATGCACATACTTTAGCGCCTCACTGAGCTTGTAGTGAGCAACATCATGCAAGCGCAGCGCATCCGGAAGTAATTCAGGCATTTGCTGTTGTTCCAAATACGCAAGTGCCTGCCCGATAAGTTTACGCAAGGAGAGCTGATGCATGCCCTCGGTGGTGGGATAAACCGGCGTTAGTTCACTGTCTACCGGGACAGGCTCTGTGCCGGTGAGTAAGCGATATTCCGGATGAACCATTTCCAGCGCTGATGGACCGTTACGAATTTCACCAAAGCAACGGATTCTCATGCCACGGGCCAATTGTTGTTGCTGCGCCTTGGAAAAGTGAAAAAAGCGCAACCACAGCGAGCCGGTACCGTCGGCGATCTGACACAGTAAAGAACGACGACGTCCAAATTTCACCTGTGATAACTGGATGACACCTTCCACCAGTTTCTCTTGATGTGGTCTGAGCGAGCCCAAAGGCATCAGCCGAGTGCGGTCCTGATAGCGCAGAGGTAGATGAAACAGGCAATCCTGCACTGTCTCAATACCGATTTTCGCCAGCTTTTCTGCTTGCTTGTCGCCCACTCCCTTGAGCACAGTCACTGGTTGTGCAAGAACATTGTCGGCCACTTGCGGCATCCTTTCCGCCAGCCGTCAATCAGTCAGCAATGTGCATGATGGCATCCATTTCCACCGGTACGCCTTTAGGCAGAGCTGCGACACCAATCGCTGCCCGAGCGGGATATGGCTTTTGGAAGTATTCGGCCATGATGTCGTTAACAGTGCCGAAATAACTCAAATCTGTGAGGAAAATATTCAATTTGACGATATCTTGCAGATTACCGCCCGAGGCTTTGGCAACCGCTGACAAATTATCAAAAACCTGACGCACCTGAGCTGAAAAATCACCTTCGTTCACAGTCATGGTTTCTGGCACCAACGGGATTTGACCTGAAAGGTAAACTACATCGCCCACTTTGACCGCCTGCGAATAAGTACCAATCGCTTCGGGTGCATCGCTGGTGTG
This sequence comes from Methylophaga lonarensis MPL, assembly GCF_000349205.1. Taxonomy (GTDB): domain Bacteria; phylum Pseudomonadota; class Gammaproteobacteria; order Nitrosococcales; family Methylophagaceae; genus Methylophaga; species Methylophaga lonarensis. The sequence continues at coordinate 7,120 of NZ_APHR01000016.1, forward strand.
AATAATTTGTCGGGACATAAAACAAGTTTCTCCTGTACGGCTGCAAGTTGCAGCAAATTGAAAAAATCAGGTATTGATTCGACTGATGCGTTCAACCATATCAAGTCGGCGCAGGCGACGAATCACACGAGCCAGATGCTGCCTGTCCTGCACTTCGATGGTCAGGCGCAGATCAGAGTAACCACCATCGCGCTCGTCAACAATGACATTGTCGATATTGGAATCTGCCTCTGAAACACTGGCAGCAATAGTCGCCAGCACGCCACGTTGATTTTTCACATGCACCATCAAATCAACCGGGAATTCACGTTTGATATCCTGCGCCCAGGCGACATCCAGCCACTTCTCATTTTGCACCCGCAGATGCGTCGTGTTTTTGCAGCTGCGTTGGTGGATGATGATGCCTCGACCGGCACTGACATAGCCATGAATCGGATCGCCAGGAATCGGATGACAGCAGCGCGCGAAGCTGACCACCATGCCTTCTGTACCGGCAATCATCAACGGTTGTGTTTCACGTTCTGGTGCCGCCTCTTGCACCAGCTTTTGGGCAACCAGTAACGCCGAATGGTTACCCAGCCCGATATCACGCAACAGCTCATCGAAATGGTATAGCTCAAACTCTTTGACCAGCGCCTTAATCCGCTTCTGTGGGATTTTGTCCAGCGTGGTCGAAAACGCCGTCAGATGCTTACTCAGCAGACGTTGGCCAAGTTGTGTCGCCTCTTCACTTTGCAGGTGCTTGAGATAATGCCGAATATTGGTCCGTGCCTTCGGTGTCACCACAAAGTTTAGCCAGGCCGGGTTCGGATGCGCACCCGGCGCGGTAATAATCTCAACTGATTCCCCGGTTTCAAGCTGTGTGCTAAGCGGCACCAGGTGCCGTCCCACTCTGGCAGCGACACAACTGTTACCCACATCCGAATGCACTGCGTAGGCAAAATCCACAGCCGTAGCGCCACGTGGCAAAGTGAAGATCTCACCTTTGGGCGTTGACACATAAATCTCGTCAGGGAACAAATCAATACGCAGATTTTCCAGAAACTCCGTCGAATCTCCCGAGCCCTTCTGCATTTCCAGGATACCCTGTAACCACTGCCTCGCCTTGCGATGAGCAAGCGTGTTACCAACGGACTCACCTGTCTTGTATAGCCAGTGCGCTGCAACACCCGCCTCGGCCATATGATCCATATCACGCGAACGAATTTGAACTTCTATCGGCACGCCAAAAGGACCAAACAAAACGGTATGCAAAGACTGATAACCATTGGCTTTGGGAATGGCGATGTAATCCTTGAACTTGCCTTGTACCGGCTTGTATAGATTGTGAACTACCCCCAGCATTCGGTAGCAGGCGTCCACATCATCAACAATGATGCGAAACGCATAAACATCCATCACTTCTGAAAATGACAACTGTTTGCTGACCATTTTCTTGTAGAGGCTGTAGAGATTTTTTTTCGCGCCCTTGGATATCGGCACTCAGCCCTTCCTGCTCCATCCGGTTGAGAATCGAACTGGTGATTTGGCTGACAATTTCTGA
>NZ_APHR01000017.1 GCF_000349205.1 Methylophaga lonarensis MPL
TCRGTAACTTCATTGCATGGGATGCACGTGAAGGTAAAATCGTCTGGTCTAACCCAGAGCGCTTCTCAGTCTGGTCAGGTGCTTTGGCAACTGCCTCTGACGTAGTGTTCTACGGTACTCTGGAAGGTTTCATCAAAGCAGTTGACGCTCACACAGGTCGTGAACTGTGGAGATTCAAAAACCCATCAGGCGTAATCGGTAACGTCAACACCTACAAACATGACGGCGTGCAGTACATCTCCGTTCTGTCTGGTATCGGTGGTTGGGCTGGTATCGGTATGGCTATCCCAAGTCTGGAAGACGACTCTGACGGTCTGGGTGCAGTAGGTGCCTACCGTGCACTGTCTAACTGGACTAACCTGGGTGGTGTACTGAGCGTATTCAGCCTGTAAGACCCAAGGTGCGTATATAGCTTGCTATATACAAACTGGTAAGACTAAAGGCCCGGTATCTTTTGATACCGGGCTTTTTTATTTGAACTAAAATGGAGGCTGAGCAGTCTGTATTTCTTTGGTAAACCATAATAAGGAGAGAGAATGAATAAAATGAATTGCTGGAAAACAACGCTGGCGGGCATTCTTGGTGCTGTGACCCTGGGGGTCCAGGCAGCTGATGTTGAGATCAAACCGTTACGTGGTCAAGAGGCAGTTCGCGTCTGTGCTGACGCCTACAACTTGCCGTATTCAAACAAAGAACTGCAAGGTTTTGATAACAAGATCGCTGAAATCATTGGTGAAGAGCTGGGGCTGCCGGTGGAGTATTATTGGTTTCCACAGCGTATGGGCTTTGCGCGAAATACGATCAACCGTCCAAACCCGGAAGGGGGCGGTTACATGTGTGATATCGCATTCAACATTCCCACCAAATCGGATATGTATCTGACTTCCGATCCTTATTTCCGTTCGATTGAAGGCATGGTCTATCGCGCCGATGACGGATATGAACTCAACTCAATGGAAGATATTGCAAAAGTCAGTAAGGAAGTGAAGCCTCTGAGAATTGGTATTTTTGATCGGGCCCTGACTACAAAACCATTAATTGACTTGGGACTGAGAGAACAACTGACTTATTTCAATATCCAGCCGGGCGGCGTTGCTGATAATCCTGGGCGTACCTTGATAGGTTCTGAAAACTCAATCGCCAGTGGTGATCTGGATGTAGTGATGATATTGGCCCATCGGTTCCTATTACGCAAACACATCCACTGAAGTACCGATGAAGTTTGTACCGCTGAATGAGCTGACCGATCGTTATGTATTCGAGTTTTCGGCAGGTTTCCGTCGTGCCGACAAGCGTTGGAGAGATGTGGTCAATGCTATCTTTGAAAAACGTAAAGATGATATTGAAGCCATTCTGGCTGAGTATCACTTACCGTCGCTTGATAATGTTGTTCCTCAATCGGAACGTCGCGTACGTGTATTTGAGTAATCACCTCAGCAAGTAAAACCACTATCGAGGCTACAGTGTTGTAGCCTCGATTATTTTTCTGATATTGCGGTTCATCCTGAGCGCAAATTGGCGCATTTCTTCAGAACCATAGTGCTCATCCATGAGCCTCGATGCAACCTGCACGCCTTCATCTGCTTCCCAGACGGCAATCTCACAAGACATCCTTGCCATCATCTGCATATCCATCAGCAATAGCTCATGGGCATAGCTGATATTACAGAAATTTGTCACTGTCGCCAGAGGAAAGTCTTCATGACCCCGGTCTCTGATTGCCTGGCCAATATGACTTCGATGAATAATTCTGTAGTTGTATTCAGAAATGGCAATGTCTAGATTCATCAGCGTTTCTTCAAAATCATATGGACTGGTGACCTGATAGATTTCAGGGTCAGAATTCACCTGTTCAGCCGAACAGGCTACGGTGAAAAACATAAAAAACATACAGCCAAGAATCTTTGAGGCAAAAGAGATAGTCATAGTGTTGATCGGCATTTTTTGATACATTGAACGGTCAGAATATCATTAAAATAAAGTAAACATGAGAGGTAGGACAAAGTGAAAAAACCATGGCTTTCAATGATGGCCGGATTGATGACATTGTTTATCGGTCAGGCATCTGCGACAACAGGATTCTCAGAAATTAACAATGAGCTGTTTGACAAGGCTCATCTCAAAAATGTGACTGAACCAGGCACCTTGAGTTACGTATACAGAAAAGACAGCTTTCTGGAGGGTAACCGTGAAGATACCATTGATGTAGAAGTCACCAATATTCGTAACACAGGGAGAGCTGATACTCATTTCAGGTTCTTTACCGGCAACTACAACCGTCCCTATGAAGACCGGCCTAACCAGCAGGGCAATGGCGTATTTGTGTTGTACCTTGAATACGATATCTCAGAAATGGAACGACTGACCTCTGGTGACAGACGCTACTTCCAACGCAAAATACGTTGGGCCTTTGCAGAAGGGGCAGACAAGAAAGCGGTTGAGATTGACTATAACGGCAAGAAAGTGCCGGGTTATCAGTACACTGTTCAGCCATATTTAAATGACCCCCAGCGTAGTCGTTTTGCACTTTACGAGGGTAAATACTATATCTTCACTATGTCTGAAGAAATTCCAGGTGAAATCTACCAGGTCAGAACCATCGTTCCCGATGGTCGCACCTGGCAAGAAGGCGAGCAGCCGCTGGTAGATGAATCAATCACCTTTGTGGGTTTTGAGCCGATGGCAGAGTAACTTCAAACACAATTAGTGACGACAAAAAAGCCGGTCAGCTGAAAAGCTGACCGGCTTTTTTATTGCCTGCAAACTGAGATAAGTCGCTACTTAACAATTTTCAGCGTAGGTTTTTTCTGTGCTGGCTCTGTAGAGGGTGCGCGTTTTTCAGGACCGGAGTCAGTATCGGGCTCATCTGGTTCTGGGGTGTGATGATCAGGAAAAAACATGCCTTCGTTGTTTTCTTTGGCATAAATTGCCTGGACGGCGATGACTGGAATAAACAAATCCATAGCTTTGCCTGCAAACCTTGCTGAAAAGCTTATCCACTCATTATCGAGTGTCAAGTCCTGCACCGCGTCTGGCGCGATATTCAATACAATCCGGTTGTCTCGGACATATTCTTTGGGAACCTGGCAGCCATCATGCAGCGTATTGACCAAAAGGTAGGGTGTCGTTTGGTTATCGACCAGCCATTCATAGATAGCACGAATCAGATAGGGCTTTTGTGGTGTCATCATTAGCGAAATTGTTTCTCAGATTCACTCAAACTGTTGATGAAACTGTCTCTGGCAAACAATCGATTTGCATAGTCCTCAATGGCCTTAGCCTTGGCAGGAAGTTTGACTTTGAGTGACGGCAATCGCCACAACAAAGGCGCCAGGGTACAGTCAATCAATGAAAACTCATCACTCATAAAAAACGGTTGTTGCTCAAATACTGGTGAAAGCACAATCAAATCTTCGAGTAATTGTTTACGTGCTTTGCTGGCACGTGCATGACGTGATGAAACCAGATCCGGCCATAGTGAGTACCAATCTCGATCAATTCGGTAGAGCATTAGCTTCATCTGAGCTTTTTGCAGTGGTTCGGCCGGCATTAAGGTTGGGTGAGGAAAGCGATCTTCCAGATATTCCATGATGATATTACTGTTGAACAGAACTGTGTCCTGTTCAACCAGTACAGGTGCCTCACCATAGGGTGTCAAACTGGCGATCTTCTCGGGCCAGTTGTCGACAATTTGATGAATATCAACGTCAACGCCTTTTTCAGCAAGTACCAGTCTCACCTTGTGAGATTGGGGACAATCTGGCGCAGAATAAAGACTGATTGATGAGCGATGATTGGCATTAGTCATGATGAAATGCCCGTCTGCGCTGATAGTTGGCAGTGAGAACTAAGACACGGCGGTTGCATTGGCATCAGTAATGACATCAAGCAACCACCGTTAGATTAGATTTAGTGGACATCTTTCCAGTACGCGCGCTTCAGCGGGTATGCAACCAGGAAGAAAATAAACAGGTACAACAGGACCCACTTACCAAGATCCAACCGCTGGAGTTTTGACGGCTCACTGACGTAGGCGAGGAAATTAACCAAATCACGGACCATTAAGTCGTATTCACGGCTACTCAGATTACCTTGCGTTGCAGAGACAAGATTGCCGTCTGCGTCCATAGTTTTGTAACCTTGCTGCTCCCAGAGTACGTGTGGCATACCTACATTGCTGAAGGCAAGATTATTGGTGCCCATCACTGTGCTGTCGTCGAGGTAGTAGGTACGCAGATAGGTGTACAACCAGTCAACACTGCGTGAACGTGCAATCACAGATAAATCTGGCGGCGTTACACCAAACCATTTCTGAGCATCTTCTGCACGCATCGAGATAGTCATGGTGTCACCGATGGTGTCGGTGACAAACATCAGGTTCTGGCGCACCATGTCTTCTGATAAGCCAAGGTCCTTAGCCATGCGGCTGTAGCGCATGAATGATGCCGCGTGGCAACCCATACAATAATTGACAAAGGTCTGTGCTCCACGCTGCAATGAGGCCTGATCTCTCAGGTTGATGTGCGCAGAATCAAGTTTTGCTCCAGATGGGGCGGCAACTGCTTGTCCAGACAATAGCCAGCCCAGGCTCAAGAAAAATGTTAATACGATATGTTTCATTGGTCTGTCACCCTATCTGGCACTGGTTTATCTTTGTCGTACTTGGTGTAGAACGGCATCAGAATAAAGAACGCAAAATACAAAATGGTGAAAACTTGTGACATCACTGTGTAGGTAGGTGTTGCCGGCTGTGTGCCAAGAAATCCAAGCATTACAAAGGTGACAACAAATACCGCAAGTGCGATGCGGAAGTAAGGGCCGCGGTAGCGTACGGAACGCACTGGACTGCGATCCAGCCATGGCAGCAGGAACAGCATGACAATCGCAAGCCCCATCGCGGCTACACCGGGGAATGACGAACCCGCGATAGATGGTACTGCCCGGAGAATCGCGTAGAAAGGTGTGAAGTACCATACTGGGACAATATGTTCTGGCGTTTTCAGCGGATCAGCCGGGACGAAGTTAGCATCTTCCAGGAACCAGCCGCCGCCTTCTGGCATATAGAACACAACCAGGGAGAACAGGAACAGGAAAACAATCAGTCCGACAATATCTTTCACTGTGTAGTATGGGTGGAAAGGAATGCCATCAAGCGGCTTGCCATTTTCATCCTTGTATTTCTTGATTTCCACGCCATCTGGGTTGTTCGAGCCGACTTCATGCAGGGCAATGATATGCATCACCACCAGTGCGACCAGCACTAAAGGAATAGCAATCACGTGGAAGGCAAAGAATCTGTTCAGTGTCGCGTCTGCAACAACGAAGTCACCGCGAATCCACAATGCCAGACTTTCGCCGACGAAGGGAACAGCACCGAACAGTGAGATGATGACCTGGGCACCCCAGTAAGACATTTGCCCCCATGGCAGCAGATAACCCATAAAGGCTTCTGCCATCAGTGCCACATAAATCAGCATACCGAATATCCAGACCAGCTCACGTGGTTGCTTGTAGGAGCCATACATCAGCCCGCGGAACATATGCAGATAAATCACGATAAAGAATGCTGAAGCCCCTGTGGAATGCAGGTAACGAATCAGCCATCCCCACTGCACATCACGCATAATGTATTCAACCGAGGCGAATGCCATTTCGGCATCCGGTTTGTAATTCATTGTCAGAAAAATTCCGGTGACAATCTGCAGCACCAGCAAAAACAGCGCCAGTGAGCCAAAGAAATACCAGAAGTTAAAGTTTTTTGGTGCGTAGTATTCGGAAAGATGTTCACGCCACATCTTGCTTGCCGGGAAGCGGGCGTCAATCCAGTTCATCATGTTGGCAAACATTAAGCGGCTCCTTCTGCACTTTCGCCGACGATCACGACATCGTCGCCCAGGAAGTGATATGGCGGAACTTCCAGGTTAGTCGGGGCCGGAACGCCTTGGAATACACGGCCAGCCAAATCGAATCTGGAACCATGACAAGGACAGAAGAATCCACCCTTCCAGTTGGCGCCGAGGTCCGCTGGCGCAAGTTCTGGGCGGAAAGTAGGTGAGCAGCCAAGGTGGGTACAAATACCGACCATGACCATCAGGTCGTCACGAATCGCGCGTGTTTCGTTTTGAGCGTATTGCGGTTGCTGTGAGGCCTGTTTGCTGAGTGGATCACGCAACTGATCATTGAGTGAAGCTAAATCGGCAATGATTTCCGGGGAACGGCGAAACAGCCAAACAGGCTTTCCGCGCCACTCAACGGTCAGTAACTGGCCGGGTTCCAACCTGCTGATGTCCACCCTGACAGGAGCACCTGCAGCTTCAGCTCTGGCACTCGGTGCCATTGATGCTACAAACGGAATGGCAACAGCTGCGGCTCCCGCACCCCCTACAACACTGGCTGCGGCGGTAAGAAATCGCCGTTTGCCGGTATCAATATCGCTACTCATCTGAAGGAGACCCTCTGAATTTCAATAACTTATGCGTCTTTTATGTTGTGGCTAAATATATTGCCCATTACAGACGCGTTCTGAATAAACCAGATGATTTTAACACATGCTGAGAGCCCATGGATCAAAAAAGCCCGCAGAAAACGCGGGCTTTTTGAAGGTTAGCTCAGGTGGAGCTTAGTTGCCGAGGTGGGCATCCAGTTGTCTCATCAGACGACGAGTTGCACCACGTGGGTTGTTAGCAGCGATAGCTTCGTAGTTGGTAGGTTCGCCAACGATGATCACACCACCCATGGCTGTACCCCAGTGTGGTGTACAGATGTAGAAGTAGATGCCTTCTTGGTCAAAAGTTTGAGTGTGGTTAGCACCCATTTGTGAATGCCACGTTTTGGCACCTTCTGGGATGTAGCCTTCCAGTGACTGTGTGTCATGACCGTTCATTTGAGTCCAGGTGACACTGTCACCAACAGCAATGTTGATTACTGTAGGTTCAAAAGTTGTCAGTGTTGCTGTCACAGTGTGGTTTTCAGAAGCCATCACTGCTGCAGAGAACATTGTTGAGGCGCCAAAAACAGCGGCGATAGCAGTTTTACCGAATTTCATTATATTTCCTCTCAAATTTTTAGGTTATTTGACTCAGTGCGGGTTCAGTCTGTCACATCAAAACTGAACCAAAGCTGAACGCAACCTGATGCCACTTTGATGCATTTTTTTGGAAATGGCTAAGCCACATCAAACCGCTGATACTAACCCGAACATTCTGTTATTGTCCAAAAAAATGTGATTTAGAGCAGGTTGCTTGTGCCTGGGTCGGGATGAAATTTCACTTGCTTGTGCGAGGCGGCATAGTCGGTGAAAATCGCATCAGCAGGGCAATTATCAGGGTGTGTGAAATCACTCACCTGAGACGTGAAAAGTCAGTTTTGTTCGCCGTTGTTTTCGGCAAGCTGCAAGGTCCACATTTCAAAATATCGGCCCTGGCTTGCGAGTAGTTGTTCGTGTGAGCCTGCCTCGATGATGCGTCCCTGATCCATGACCAGGATCTGATCTGCATCTGTAATAGTCGATAAGCGATGTGCAATGACCAGTGTTGTTTTGTTGCTGCTTAATTGTTGCAGCTCATGAACGATGGCCTGTTCTGCATGACTGTCAAGCGCCGATGTAGCCTCGTCAAATACCAATATAGATGGATTCTTGAGCAGGGCACGGGCAATGGCCACACGTTGTTTTTCACCGCCCGACAGTTTTAAACCGCGTTCACCGACCAGTGTTTGATAACCCTGTGGCAGCTGCTCAATAAAACGATGCAGCTGCGCTTGTCGAGCGGCCGCATAAACCTGCTGCTCGCTGGCTTGAGGATTACCGTAGTGGATGTTGTGAAAAAGCGTGTCGTTAAAAAGAACGGTATCTTGCGGCACCACCGCAATTGCCCGACGCACACTATGCTGGCTGACGTTTGCCAGATTCTGACCATCAATATAGATACGACCCGATGTTGGCGCATAGAAACGAAACAACAGCCTGACTAATGTGGATTTACCCGAGCCGCTGGCACCAACAATGGCCAGCTTTTGCCCTGCCGCGACCTCAAAGCTGATGTTTTTGAGTATCTTGCGGTCACTGTCATAACCGAAATTGACGTTATCAAAGCGAACGTTGCCGCCCTTGAGTTGCAGGTCAGCTGCATCTGGTAAGTCTTTAACATCTTCTGACTGTTCCAGAAGACTGAACATCCTTTCCATGTCAGCCAGTGAATGTCGGATTTCACGATAGACAAAGCCTAAAAAACCCAAAGGTAAATAGAGCTGCAATAAATAGGCATTGACTAGAACCAGATCGCCCAAAGTCAGTTCGCCATCAATCACCCCCTGGGCTGCAAGTAACATGAGTAAGGTCAGGCCGACAGCGATGATCACCCCCTGTCCAATATTCATCACAGAAAGTGAAGTTTGATTTCTGATGGCCGAGTGTTCCCAGCGAGCCAGCTTCTGGTCGTAGCGTTCCGCTTCAAAAGCTTCGTTGTTGAAGTATTTGACGGTTTCGTAGTTGAGCAGGCTGTCTATCGCCTGGTTATTGGCTTGTGAATCCATTTCGTTCATCGCACGTCGAAATCGCATACGCCATTCCGTAATCACAAGCGTATAAATGATGAACAGGACAATTGTGCCGGTGGTGATGATGGCAAAAATACTGTCGTAGTAAATCAGCAGTACGACAGTGACCAATGCAATTTCGACGATCGTAGGCAGAATGTTAAAGATCATGAAATTGAGCAGAAAGGTAATGCCACGGCTACCTCGCTCAATATCTCTGGAGATCCCTCCTGTCTGGCGCTGCAGGTGAAACCTCAACGACAGCTTGTGCAGATGCTGAAATATTTTGCCGGCAATTTGTCTGACCGAACGGAAAATAACCTTGGCAAATAAGGCATCGCGCAGTTCGCTTAACACACTGCTGGCTAATCGCAGCGCACCGTAAGCCAGTAACAAAATAACGGGAAGATAGATGATTTCCTGTTGTTGGGGGTCGAGCGCATCAACTGCGCCTTTGAGCACAACAGGCACACCAACATTGGCTAGTTTTGCCAGTGATAGCAGGGCCAGCGCAAATAACACTCGGCCCCGAAATTGCCAGATGAACGGAAGCAGGCTGCGAATAGCCTTCCAGTCGCGATTATTTTTCATAACCGTTCAGTTTAGCCTAAAGCGGGAAATGAAAGGTCGTTGACAAGCATTTTAGGTATAATTCATTAGTTGAATCACTTGAAATGCAGCAACGTTGCCGCATATTACCGATTCCTTGTGTGAATCAAACGTTCAGAGGGATTGAAAGATGCCTTTTTATGAGTATCGCTGCGATGCGTGTGGACACGGTTTTGAAGCTTTGCAAAAGATCAGTGATGAACCACTCAAACATTGCCCTGCCTGTGAGGCCCCACAACTGAGAAAGCTGGTTTCAGCGGCAGGTTTCAGATTGAAAGGCCAAGGTTGGTACGAGACAGATTTTAAATCCGGTAGCAAGAAGAACCTTGCTGAGGGTTCGCCAGACTCAGGCTCAAGCGCTTCTGCCGCATCCTGCGGTACGGGCTGTGCCTGCCACTGATTATTAAATGCGTAAATATCTGATAGCCGGCTTGCTGGTCTGGATGCCGCTGGGGATTACTTTCCTGGTGGTCAGAGCCGTGGTTGGCTTTCTGGATAAACTGGTGCTGGTCTTGCCTGATGCCTACCAGCCCAGTAACCTTTTCGGTTTTAACATTCCCGGGCTGGGCGTGCTGATTGCCATCGCACTGGTATTGGCGACAGGCATGTTCATGGCCAACTTGCTGGGGCGAAGACTGATCCATGCTTGGGAATCTGTGCTGGCCAGGATTCCGCTGGTACGTAGTATCTACACCGGCGTCAAACAAGTTATGGAGGCTGTACTGGCAGCCGATGCCAAATCCTTTCGCAAGGTATTACTCGTTGAATACCCTCGTAAGGGCGTCTGGAGTCTCGCTTTTATGACTTCTTCAGACCTTGGTGAGGTGCAAGATAAAACGGCAGCCGATGTGGTCAGCGTGTTTGTGCCGACCACACCAAATCCGACATCGGGTTTTGTGTTGATGGTGCCGGAACACGAAGTCATCTATCTGGACATGAGTGTCGAAGATGGCTTGAAGATGATTATCTCGATGGGTGTGGTGGTGCCAGACAACACGCTCTATCGACTAAAACAGCAATCCGGCGCAGCAGTGCAACCGGATACCGAGCGCCAGTAATAGCAACTGGCTGTTAATTCATTCAATCAGATAACTTTGGAAATTTTATGCGTAGCCATTATTGCGGCGATGTGAACGAATCTTTGGTGGGACAAACAGTCACAGTGGCAGGCTGGATGCATCGTCGGCGTGACCATGGCGGTGTCATATTTATCGATCTGCGTGACCGTGAAGGGTTGGTGCAGGTGGTCTGTAATCCTGAAGATGCTGAAAGTTTTGCTGTCGCCGAAAAAGTCCGCAGCGAATTCGTCCTGCAAATTGAAGGCGAGGTTAAACCGCGCCCTGCGGGCAGCGAAAATACCGACTTGCGCAGTGGCAAAATTGAACTGATTGCCAAGCGAGTTGAAATTCTCAACAGCTCTGAAACGCCGCCATTTCCACTGAATGAGCAGGCAGAAGTCAACGAGGATATTCGCCTGCGTCATCGTTATATCGATCTGCGCAGACCGGAAATGCTGCAAAAACTGCGTTTCCGATCAATGATTACCCGCCAGTTACGACAGTACCTGGATGCCAAAGGGTTTTTGGATATCGAAACCCCCATTCTGACCAAGGCGACACCGGAAGGTGCGCGTGATTATCTGGTACCAAGCCGAACTCACCAAGGTGAGTTTTTTGCGCTGCCGCAATCACCGCAACTATTCAAGCAATTGCTGATGGTGGCTGGCATGGATCGTTACTACCAGGTGGTTCGCTGCTTCCGTGATGAAGATTTGCGTGCCGACCGCCAGCCGGAGTTCACTCAGCTCGACATAGAAACCTCGTTTGTCGAGGAAGAAGAGCTGATGAATTTGATGGAAGAAATGATCCGGGATCTGTTCGCCAATGTGCTGGAGCAGGCTTTACCCAAACCTTTCCCGCGCATGAGTTACGCAGAAGCGATGGATCGTTTTGGCAGTGACAAACCAGACTTGCGAATCCCGCTTGAGCTGGTCGAAGTCAGCGATCTGATGAAAGCCGTGGACTTCAAGGTTTTTTCAGGCCCTGCCAGTGATGAGCGTGGTCGTGTTGCCGCATTGAGAGTGCCTGGCGGTAATGAACTGAGCCGTAAAGAAATTGATGATTACACCAAATATGTTGGCATTTATGGTGCTAAGGGACTTGCCTACATCAAAATCAACGACATCAGCGCAGGCCGTGAGGGTTTGCAATCACCGATTTTGAAATTCCTACCGGATGATGTGGTCGAAGCTATTTTACAAAGAACAGGCGCTCAAACTGGCGATCTGGTGTTCTTTGGTGCTGACAAAGCGACCATCGTCAACGAGGCACTTGGTGCACTGCGTGTCAAACTGGGCCATGACCTCAATATGGTCGAGCACGGCTGGAAACCTTTGTGGGTCGTTGAGTTTCCGATGTTTGAGTGGGATGACAAAACCCAGCGCTGGTATGCACTGCATCATCCATTCACCGCACCGCGTGTTGAAGATGAATCGTTACTTGAAACAGATCCGGGCCGTTGTTTGTCACGTGCCTATGATATGGTGCTTAACGGGACGGAATTAGGTGGTGGCTCAATGCGTATCCACAAAACTGAACTTCAGCAAAAGGTATTCAGAATGCTGGGTATCAGTGATGAAGAGGCGGCAGAAAAATTCGGCTTCCTGTTACAAGCTCTGAAGTATGGTTGCCCACCACACGGCGGTTTGGCGTTCGGTCTGGATCGTCTGGCAATGCTGATGACGGGCTCGGCGTCGATTCGAGATGTCATGGCATTTCCAAAAACCCAGTCGGCGGCCTGTTTACTGACAGATGCACCAGGTGCTGTCAGTGATGAACAACTGAAAGAACTGAATATCCGTTTACGAAAGTTGCCTGGCGCAGAAGCCTAAACTCAGGGGGAAAGCTCGTGGCCACACAAGCACTCGAAAAAGCCATACCGTTTGAACAGTACTTCTCACTGGACGATGAAACCTGCGATGCGCGCATCGCAGTTGCCAAGGAAAAACTTGGCGATGATCTGGTCATTCTCGGACATCACTACCAGCGAAATGAAGTCTTCAAGCATGCGGACTATTCGGGTGACTCGCTGAAGTTGTCACGCAATGCGGCCTCATCCGACGCTAAATACATTGTTTTCTGTGGTGTTCATTTCATGGCTGAAGTGGCGGATATTCTTTCCCGCCCGGATCAGATTTCGATTTTGCCTGACATGGCTGCGGGCTGCTCGATGGCCGATATGGCAAACCGGGTCAATGTTGACCGGGCATGGCAGGAAATGGCTGAAGTGTTTGACCCGGAAGAGATGGTCACCCCGATTACCTACATTAACTCTGCTGCTGATTTGAAGTCATTTTGCGGCAAGCATGGCGGGATTGTCTGTACCTCAACCAACGCGCCGCATGTCTTGGAGTGGGCTTTCGAGCGAAGAGAGAAAATCCTGTTTTTCCCCGATCAGCATCTGGGACGAAATACCGGTCACAAAATGGGTATTCCACTTGATGAGATGGTGGTCTGGGATTTTGACAAACCACTGGGCGGGCTTACCCCGGAGCAACTCAAAGCAGCAAAAATCATCCTCTGGAAAGGTTTTTGTTCAGTACATCAGATGTTCCAGCCGCAACAAATTGACAATTTCCTGGCGAAATATCCTGAGACTAAAGTGATCTCTCATCCTGAGTGCAGCTTTGAAGTCTGCCAGAAGTCTGATTTTGTCGGCTCAACCGAGTTTATCGTGAATACCATTGCCAACAGTGAGCCAAATACACGTTGGCTGGTTGGTACTGAACTGAATCTGGTGAACCGCTTACATGAGCGGTTTCAGCACGAGGGCAAATCGGTACATTTCATGTCACCGACTGTTTGCATGTGTTCGACCATGTTCCGCGTCGACCCTCAGCATTTGCTCTGGGTGTTGGAAAACCTGCTTGAAGGCCATGTGGTCAACCAGATTTCTGTCGATTCTGTAACGGCTGCTGAAGCCAAGCTGGCACTGGATCGTATGCTGGATTTGCCAATCTGAGGAGATCAGAGCAATGACGGAGTCAACTCAAGCCTGTAGTGAGCGCAGTTATCAAATCACCGAGCGTGATTTGCCGTTGAGTTGTCCGTTACCCTCCATGGCTCTCTGGAATGCCCATCCGCGGGTGTATCTGGATATTGAAAGTCATGGTGAGGTGATCTGCCCTTATTGCGGCACGCATTACACATTGCAGCGTCCTGCATCATGATCCATGTCGCAGTTGCCGTTATCGTCAACGACTTGCAGCAAGTCTTGATCACTCGCCGCCATCAACATCAGCATCAAGGTAATCTGTGGGAGTTTCCTGGTGGCAAATGCGAGCCAGGTGAACAGGTCATAGACACCTTGAAAAGAGAGATTCTCGAAGAGGTTGGTTTATCGGTGATGTCAGCCGAGCCGTTAATCAAAGTACCCTTTGATTATGGCGATCGACAAGTGTTACTGGATGTTTGGCGGGTGTCCGAGTTTGTCGGCGATGCACAAGGTCGTGAAGGTCAAGCCATGCACTGGTGCGATATAAATGCACTTGAGGATTATGATTTTCCGGCAGCCAATCAGCCCATTATTGCGGTGGTCTCCAGAGCTTAGTGTCTGGGTTCGTCTTCCGGTTCGAATGTTGGCTCACCTGCAATACGGTGGTTTTCAGCCGCCCAGTCCCCCAGATCAATCAGTTTGCAACGCTCTGAGCAGAACGGGCGCCATTTCGCTTCATCATTCCAGATAACGTTTTTGCCACAGGTCGGGCACTGCACAACATTCACCATAGCGTTACTTACATCGCGCAGCAGCTGAGTTCGAAATCGACATCATCAGCAATCTGCTGTGGACGACTATCGATATCAAACTGCATGAAACGAACAGTAAAGCGATGTTTACCGCCACTGATTTCCGGGTAAAAAGGACTGCCTTCGGGGAGTTTGACTCGAATCAGTTGATGCGGTTGATTGGCATCCAGCGAACGTTGATAAAAGCCTGCTTCTGCCTGAGCAGGATTAAATCCAATGCTTTGACGAATCAGCCGTAACGTGATTTCAATGGCCGCTCTGGCCGCGACAAAGTGTTCCAGCCAGAGCTGAATTTGTTGTTGCCGTTGCTCGGCGCTGCTGTGCTGTAACCAGAAATGATAAGCCGGTAAGTCAAAGTCACAGGTGCCACCAGCAATGCTCGAACGCTGGCGAATGCTGTAAAGGAAGTCATTTTCTTTTAGTGCCTGACCGATGATCGATTTTTTCAGATGCAGTGCATCCAGTGTTTGATCAAGCTCTGCCAACAAGCTGTCCAGCATACTTCTGTCGACACCAGGAATGTTTTCAAGGGCAGTAAGATTGGATATCAACCTTTCAATTTCTTTGATGATTTCAGCCTTGATATCACTACGTTCAAAGACAGAGAGCATCGAAAGCATGGCATCAATTGCGTCACGATGATGCATTTCTGACGTACCGCTGAGTGCATGATCAACTCTGGCAAACAGAAACTCCAGACGCAGAAAGGTACGGATTCGTTCGTTCAGGGGCTGTTCGTAAACAATGAATTCAGACACAGTTCAACAATCTTGAAGGACGCCAAAAAAAGCTATTGTCTCTGACATTCATCAGCGTGGCAACTCACAGACTTTGCTCGGACAGATTCAGATATTTGAAGTGCAATTGTTCAACCGCAGCCACCAGACTCTCTCGAGTGTCGTCATTTCGAATAACGTCATCAGCAAAGTTAAGCCTTTGTTCTGGTGTCACTTGGGTAGCGATAATGGCCTCTGCCATCTGAGCGTCGATTCCAGGTCGTTGCAACAAGCGCTCCATTTGTGTGGATGGAGTGCAATCAATCACCAGAATTCTGTCTACCGTCGTTTGTAAACCGGCTTCGATCAAGAGAGGGACAGACAGGATACAGTACGCCGAACGGCAATTATCAGCCCGAATCCGCAGTTGTTGCTTGATGGCGGGATGGAGAATTTGCTCAAGTCGCTGTCGATGTTGCTCATCGGTGAATACTTTTTCACGCAACCAGGCGCGATTTAGCGTGTTGTCAGGCATCAGTGCTGCATTACCAAAATAACTGACGATTTCACGGTAACAGGGCATGCCGGGCTCGACCAGTTCACGGGAAATCTCATCCGCATCAATAATTGCAACGCCATGCGCCGCAAACAACTCTGATACCGTTGATTTGCCGCTGGCAACACCGCCGGTCAGGCCGATTTTGAAAGTCATATCAGGCAAGCCCCGACAATGACAGATACCATTGATTGATGGCTTCACCCCAGACCAACGCCAGCCAGCCAGCGACGGCAAGATAAGGTCCGAATGGAATAGGCTGATCCTGTTGTTGCTTCTTCAATAGCATCAAGGTGATGCCGACCACCGCACCGACCAATGAGGATAACAGCACAATGGCGGGCAAAAATTGCCAGCCCAGCCATGCACCCAATGCGGCCAACAGTTTGAAATCTCCATAGCCCATACCTTCTTTGCCGGTGAGTAATTTGAATCCATGAAACACCAGCCACAGCGACAAATAACCCGCGATGGCGCCAATGACGGCCGAGTTCAGAGAGGTGAAAGTGCCAAACAGATTGAAAAACAAGCCCAGCCAGAGCAGCGGCAGGGTGATATTGTCTGGCAACAATTGATGGTCAACATCTATAAATGTCAGCGCAATCAGTGCCCAGGTCATCAACAACGCACCCGCACAGGCAAGGGTAAAACCAAAATGCCAGGCAACCACCACCGATAGTATGCCGGTCAGTGCTTCAATCAGTGGATAACGCAGGCTGATAGGTGATTTACATTCTTTGCATCGACCTCGCAGCAGCAGGTAACTCAACACCGGAATATTTTCCAGCGCGGTGATCGCATGTCCACAATGTGGACAGCGGGAGCAGGGGCGACTGAGGGTAAACGCTTCTGTCGGCTGAGGGTTATTGATACCGTTCAGTTCATTACATTGTGACTGCCAGTCACGCTGCATGATAATTGGCAGGCGATGAATCACCACATTGAGAAAGCTGCCAACCAGCAGCCCCAGAAGGCCCGTCGCTAACAATAAAAAAGATTGTGAGTGAGCCAGTACATCAAATAAGGCCATGTATCAGATAACCGCACCAAGTTTGAAAATTGGCAGGTACATGGCAATGACCAGCGTACCAATGACCACGCCTAGGAAGGCCATGATTAACGGCTCCAATAAGGCTGTCATATTATCGACGGCATCATCGACTTCACGCTCATAAAAATCGGCGACTTTTGCCAGCATGGCATCCAGTGAGCCAGATTCCTCACCTATCGCCACCATCTGAATGACAATGTTCGGAAACAGTGTTGTTTCTTGCATGGATTTGTTGAGCTGGGTACCGGTGGACACATCATCCCGCATGATCAGCGTGGCTTCACTGAACACGATGTTGCCGGTGGCGCCGGCCACAGATGTCATTGCTTCAACCATGGGCACACCGGCCTTGAACATAACCGCAAAAGTTCTGGCAAATCGCGCAATCGCTCCCTTGTGCAAAATGTTGCCGACCACAGGCAGTTTTAAAAGTGTGCGATCCAGCAGATGTTGTAGTTTTCGGGATCGTTTCTTCATCGCCATGAAGCCTGTCACCGAGCCAATTAACACCCCGAAAATCAGCCACCATATTTCCTGAAACACCTGTGAGATGGTGATGACCAGTTTGGTCAGTGCCGGTAGATCAGCGCCAAAGCCCTGAAACAATTCTTCAAACTGCGGTATGACAAAAATCATTAAGATGGCGGTCACAATGAACGCGACGACAATAATCGCCGCCGGGTAGACAAGTGCTTTCTTGATTTTTGCTTTGAGTGCTTCTGTCTTTTCCTGATAAGTCGCGATTTCATTCAACAGAGTTTCAAGGGTACCAGACTGTTCACCGGCATGAATCAGGCTGACATAGAGGTCATCAAAGTGTAGCGGATATTTGCCCAGTGACTCTGCAAGGCTGGTACCCGACTCAACATCTGCTTTAATGGCCAGCAACATTTCCTGCATGCTCTGGTTTTCATGGCCTTGACCGATAATTTCAATGGATTGCATCAGCGGTACACCCGACGACATCATGGTGGCCAGCATTCGACTGAACAGAGCGATATCTGAAGACTTGATCGGAGGCTTGCGTGCTGCAAACAAATCTTTGGGTTTTTTGCGGACCTTGGTCGGTGTGATGGATTGTCGGCGCAATTCATTGCGCACCTCGTTGACATTTTCGCCGACCATCTCGCCTTTTATTTTTCGGCCTTGGCGGTTGGTGCCTTGCCATAGATAAATGGTTGGAAGTTTTGCTTTTGCTGCCTTTCTTGCGCGCGCCTGGGCCACTGGTCTACTCCTTGATCACCCGGTTGATCTCTTCCAGGCTGGTCAATCCAGCCATGACTTTTTTCAGGCCAGAAGCTCGCAAGTCAGCGATACCTTCTTTTTTGGCTTGGTCAGCAAGCTGTATGGAGTTGCCACCTTCCATGATGATACGTCCCATGGCTTCAGAGACTGGCATCACCTGATAAATACCGACTCGTCCCTTGTAGCCTTCGGTGCAATGATCACAGCCGACTGCACGATATACCTTAAATCCGCTGTTGATCTGTTCCTCGGTAAATCCCTCTTTCAACAAGGCTTCCGTCGGCAGTGTCTCGGCTGTCTTGCATTGAGGACAGAGTCGTCGAGCCAGTCGTTGAGCAATGATCAGCGATACCGCTGAGGCGATATTGAATGCCGGAACTCCCATGTTCGCCAGACGAGTCAGCGTTTGTGGTGCATCGTTGGTATGCAGGGTTGAGAATACCATATGCCCTGTCTGTGCGGCTTTGATAGCAATTTCTGCCGTTTCCAGATCACGAATCTCACCGACCATGATGATATCGGGATCCTGACGCAGGAAAGCCCGGAGAGCTTCAGAGAAAGTCAGTCCGATGGCCGGGTTGACATTCACCTGATTGATGCCGGGCAGTGTGATTTCTGCAGGATCCTCAGCAGTAGAAATATTACGATCATCAGTATTGAGAATATTCAGAGCCGTATACAGCGACACCGTTTTACCACTACCTGTTGGACCGGTGACCAGCACCATGCCATAAGGTTTGTGCATGGTCTCCATAAAGATTTTCTTCTGGTCATCTTCATAACCCAAAGCATCAATGCCCAGCTGTGCACTGGTCGGATCCAGAATCCTCAGTACAATTTTTTCGCCATGCAAAGTCGGACAGGTGTTGACACGAAAGTCAATGGCTTTGGACTTGGAAAGTTTTAGCCGCATCCGTCCATCCTGAGGCACTCGCCGTTCAGCGATGTTCATTCTGGACAAGACTTTCAAACGGGCTGCAATCCGGCCGCCCAGTGCAACAGGTGCCGTTTTGGTCTCATGCAAAATACCATCGATACGCACACGCACGCGATATTTCTTCTCGTATGGTTCAAAGTGAATATCCGACGCACCGGCCTTGATAGCATGGGTGAGTATGCCATTGATAAAGCGAACTACCGGCGTGTCGTCGATATTGGCTTCGTTAAGGTTGGGCTCCTTGTCGAGTGTGTCATCCGGGCCAAGATCGATATCGTCCAGATCAGAATCTTCAAAGTCATCAAGTTGCTGGTCCTGCTTATCGAGGGCTTTTTCGATAATGGCGCTGAGTTTTGATTCATCGACCAGCACAGGAAAAGTATTCAGTGCAGTGTTGAACTGAAATTCATCCAGTGCCTGCAGATTGGTTGGGTCGGATACGGCAACGTAGAGTCGTTTGCCCCGTTGATAAAGTGGCAGCGCATTGTGCTGACGAATCAACTTTTCCTGAAACAGGCTGGTGGGCGCCATTTCGAGGTTCATGGTGTCGATATCAAACAAGGGCACGCCAAATTCTGCTGAGGCGATGGCGGCGATATCAGCGCTGGCGAGTATTTTGTGGTTTACCAGATAAGTAACAAATGATTGCCGCGCTTCCTTGGCGGCGGTTTGTGCCGTATGAGCTGCTTCTTCATCCAGCAAGCCCTCACTGACAAGACGTCTTGCCAAGCCACTCAGCCTGACGGGTGCTGCGGTATTTGCCATGACGGATTCTGTTTCCTTAACATGTTAATCATTGCGCACAGCCAATAGTATGTAAGTTACCGTATAAATTCCAGGATTTGTTCACAGTCTGGCTATGTAACTGTATGACTTGTCGACAATAAGCAGACTATTTCTGGCAATAGTGTTTCGCAGCAAACCTGTATACTGCCTGCTTGGTGTCAGCGGAGGATAACAATGAAACAAATGATGGGCTGGTTGCGAGTCGCATTGTTGGCAGGAATGCTAGCGGTGATATCCGCATGTGGTCAAAGTGGTGATTTGTATTTGCCTGAGGGAAAGGCAATTTCAACAATGGTAGCTTAGAAGGTTTTTGATGGATTTTTTTCAGTATCAGCAGGACAGTCTTCGTGCCGAAGATGTGCCGGTCAGTGACATTGCAGCGCAATATGGCACGCCAACTTATATATACTCCCGAGCCACATTGGAGCGACACTGGCGTGCGTTTGATGAAGCGTTTTCCGGTATGCCACATCTGGTCTGTTACGCGGTAAAAGCCAATTCCAATCTGGCGGTACTGAATGTCCTGGCTCGACTTGGTTCTGGCTTTGATATCGTCTCTGGCGGCGAGCTGGCCAGAGTGTTGGCGGCCGGAGGCAAAGCTGAGCGGACGGTATTTTCCGGTGTTGGCAAAACCACCGATGAGATTGAATACGCCCTCGAACAAAACATTCGCTGTTTCAACGTCGAGTCCGAAAGTGAGTTACAGCGAATCAGCGAAGTAGCCAGCCGGCTTGGCAAGTCTGCGCCAATTTCTATTCGGGTGAATCCTGATGTGGATGCGCAAACCCATCCTTATATTTCAACCGGGCTCAAAGAAAACAAATTTGGCATCGCCATAGAAAGTGCGCCGGATGTTTATCAAGCCGCAGCCCAACTGCCTGGACTTAATGTCGTCGGCGTCGATTGTCATATTGGTTCGCAGCTCACCACGGTTGCGCCGTTTGTTGATGCTTTGCATAGGGTATTAGCCCTGATTGACCGACTGGCCGAACTCGATATCCAGATCAAACATCTTGATATTGGCGGTGGTTTGGGCATTCGCTACAAAGACGAAACGCCACCAAGCCCGGCTGAATATGCGGCAGCCATGCGAGATGTGCTGACTGACCGAAACCTGGAAATCTTTCTGGAGCCAGGCAGAGCCATTGCCGGCAATGCGGGCATATTGTTGACGCGCGTTGAGTACATCAAAACCACAGAAGCGCATCGCTTTGCCATCATTGACGCCGCAATGAACGACTTGCTGCGCCCTGCCTTGTATCAATCGTGGATGGAAATCGTGCCAGCAAAACTGCGCAGCGATCTTGTCGCAGAGATCTACGACGTGGTGGGCCCTGTCTGTGAAACCGGTGATTTTCTGGGTAAGCAACGTGAGCTGAAAATCGCTGAAGGTGATTTACTGGCAATTCGCTCGGCAGGCGCCTATGGTTTTACTATGAGCTCTAACTACAATTCACGGCCAAGGGCGGCTGAAGTGATGGTGGATGGTGCTGAGCTGCATCTGGTGCGTGAACGTGAATCAATCGCTTCACTTTATGCTGGCGAGCGAGTACTGCAGGACTAGAAGGTCATGTTGAAATTCAGCAAGATGCATGGTTTGGGAAATGACTTTATTGTCATCGACGCCATTCATCAATCAGTAGAACTAAGCAAACAGCAAATACAGATGCTGGCGGACAGGCATTGGGGCATTGGCTGTGATCAGTTGCTGCTGGTGCAACCAGCCGAATCAGCCGAGGCAGATTTTCGTTATCGTATCTTCAACGCAGATGGAGGCGAGGTTGCCCAATGTGGTAACGGTGCTCGCTGTTTCGCTCGATTTGTTCATGACAAAGGTTTGACCGACAAAACCGTGATTGCCGTCGAGACAGCCTCCGGGCTTATTTACCCAGAGCTACAGTCAGATGGTCAGGTGCGTGTGGACATGGGGCCGCCCCGGTTTGAACCCGCCGCGATTCCCTTTGTTGCCAACGAACTTTCCAACACCTATATGCTGACCTTACCCTCTGGCCCGCACGTTGAGATCAGCGCTTTGTCGATGGGTAATCCACATGCGGTCGTTCGGGTGGAAAACATCAGTGCTGCACCTGTTGCGGAGTGGGGTCCTCAGATAGAGGCTCATGAAAGGTTTCCTGAACGCGTCAATGCGGGTTTTATGCAAGTCGTCGATCATGACCATATCCGTCTGAGAGTCTACGAACGCGGTGTCGGAGAGACTCAGGCCTGTGGAACCGGTGCCTGCGCCGCTGTGGTCAGTGGCATTCGTCGAGGATTGCTGGCTCGAGATGTTCAAGTAGCTCTGCCCGGCGGATGTTTGCATATCAGCTGGCCTGATGAAGCATCCAATGTCATGATGACCGGGCCTGCACAACACGTTTTTGATGGAGAAATTGAGTGGCCGATACCGACTCAAAGCTAACTGCGGACAAAATTCACGATTATCTTGCCGAGCACCCGGACTTTCTGCTGAAAAATCCCGACACATTGGCCCTGTTGCAACTTGATGAAGATCAGGCTCCGGCCAACATTATTTCTCTGGCACAAAAGCAACGTGAACGCCTGGAAGACAAGGTCAAACATCTGGATGAGCAGCTGCGCGCGCTGATCGATAACGCTCACAGCAATTCGGCTTTGCAGGATCGGGTTCATCAATTATGTTTACGCTTCCTTGACTGTGATGATCTGGAATCATTGCTCAAGGTCTTGATGCAGGATCTGAAACAGGAATTTAACGCCGATGCGGTCGCGCTCAGGTTGTTTTATGCCGGAGACAAGGCTCCCAAAATCCCGGACATCAAGGCCAACATCGCCCAGCTGCATGCTGATGATAGTGCTCTGAAAGCATTTGACAGCCTGCTCAACAAGCAAAAGCCGGTCTGTGGTCGTCTGACCAAAGCGCAAAAACAAGTGTTGTTCAGTGATGTGGATATTTCAGTGCAGTCCGTGGCTTGCCTGCCACTGGGTCATCAACCCTGTGCCGGAATTCTGGCGATTGCCAGTGAGGATGCCAATCGTTTTCATGCCGATATGGGCACCACCTATCTGAGCTTTTTAGGCGATGTCTTTATGCGAATGTTGCGACGCTTCGATTTGCATCATCATGTCGGCTGAACTGGCAGAAGTTACCGAAGCTTTTTTACAATCGCTGGCTGCTCAGCGTCTGTCAGAACATACCATCAAAAACTACCGCCGGGATCTGCAACAACTGCTCGGTTTTGCTGGCCGTGAGTCTCTGACCGACTGGGCGGTGCTTTCCAGCAAACAGCTAAGAAAATTTATCGCCGAAAACCATCGCAGTGGTTTATCGGCTCGCTCAATTCATCGTCAACTATCCGCGATTCGCAGTTTTTACCGTTATCTGGTTCGACAAGGTTTGTCTGAACATAATCCAGCCGTCGCCGTGCAGGCACCCAAAACAGAAAAACGCTTGCCATCGACGCTGGATGTTGATCAAACCAATGCCTTACTGGACGCCACCCCGGAAGATACGTTTGTGGCGTCAAGAGATAGGGCCATTATGGAGCTGCTCTATTCGTCAGGCCTGCGGGTATCTGAGCTGGCGGCACTGGATCTGCGCGATATCGATTTTGCCGAACAACTGGTGCATGTCATCGCAGGTAAGGGCGGCAAGGGACGTATTGTGCCGATGGGTCGTCAGGCTATCAATGCGATCAAGCATTGGCTGGAAATGCGTGACCGGCGTGGTTTTTTTAGTGAGCAAGCCCTGTTTGTCAGTCAACAGGGACGCCGCCTCGGTGTTCGTTCAATTCAACAGCGACTGTCATATTGGGGCAAGCGACTGGGCATCTCCGACAAGGTGCATCCACATCGGCTGCGCCATGCCTTTGCCTCACATATGCTCGAATCCAGCGGTGATTTACGGGCAGTGCAGGAGTTATTGGGCCATGCTGATATCAGCACCACCCAGGTCTACACCCATCTCGATTTTCAGCATCTGGCCAAGGTGTATGATGCGGCGCATCCGCGTGCCAAGAAGCGTTCTTGAATTGTTGAATTAAACACGAGCGTAGGTTGGGCTGAGCTTGCGAAGCCCAACAACCCAACCACCATTACAATGTTGGGCTTCGTGCCTCAGCCCAACCTACAGGGACATCCACGGGGCATGAGGCTTGGTGATTGGCTCGAACCGCATGAATGGTAGGTTGGGTAGAATGCAATGAAACCCAACAAACCGTGTTTATCGTCGGAATGTTGGTGTTGGGTTTCGCAGGCTCAACCCAACCTACGGGGCTAATGCGCCTGCTCCCAGTTATCGCCAACACCCATACCCACTTCCAGCGGCACTTTGAGTTCAGCCGCCTCGATCATAAAGCGCTCAATTTCTTTTTTGGCGAGTTCAAGTTGGTTGTCGGGCACCTCAAATACCAGTTCGTCATGCACTTGCATGATCATGCGGATGCCGGTGTTTTCACTGAGCAACCAGTCGTGAATGGCAATCATCGCCCGTTTGATAATGTCGGCGGCGCTACCCTGCATCGGCGCATTGATTGCGGTGCGTTCGGCATATTGGCGGCGCATACCGTTGCTGGAATTGATTTCCGGCAGATATAGCCGACGTCCAAATATCGTTTCAACATAGCCATCGGTTTTGGCTTGCTGGCGGGTGTTGTCCATATACTGCCGGACGCCGGGATAGCGTTCAAAATAGGTATCCATATAGGCTGCCGCCTGATGCCGTTCGATGCCCAGTTGTTTGGACAGACCATGTGCTGACATGCCGTAGATCAGGCCAAAATTGATGGCCTTGGCACTGCGCCGTTGGTCGGCAGTGACCGCTTGCAGATCCACATTGAAAATTTCCGAGGCGGTGTGTCGGTGAATATCTTCTCCCTCGGCAAACGCCTTGAGCAAACTGGCATCTCCAGACAAATGCGCCATGATACGCAGCTCGATTTGGGAATAGTCGGCAGCGAGGATCTTGGCCCCGTCAGCGGCAACAAAAGCCTCACGGATACGGCGGCCGGTTTCGGTGCGGATCGGAATATTCTGCAAGTTGGGATCCGACGAAGATAAGCGTCCGGTAGCGGTTACGGCCTGATGGTATGAGGTGTGCACTCGGCCTGTGCTGTGGTTGACCATCTGCGGCAGTTTATCGGTATAGGTCGATTTGAGTTTGCTGAGACTGCGGTAGTTCATGATGATTTGCGGCAGTTCATAACCATCATCAGCCAGCTCCTGCAGCACTTCTTCAGCAGTCGATGGCTGGCCTTTTGGAGTTTTTTTACGCACCGGCAATTGCTGCTTGTCGTAAAGGATCGCCTGCAATTGTTTGGGCGAGCCCAGATTGAATACCTCACCCGCCGATTCATGCGCTTGTTTTTCCAGCCGGTCGATATCATGTGCAAGGTTATCGCTTTGCTGTTGCAGCATAAAAATATCGATATGCACGCCGTTACGCTCCAGCGTATTCAACACCGGCAGTAATGGCATTTCCAGGTTTTTATAGACTTCGGCCAGACTGGGAATCGCCTGAATCTGTGGCCACAACTTCTGATGCAGTTGCAGGGTGATGTCGGCATCTTCGCAGGCATAAGGCGTAGCTTCATCCAGACCAATCTGATTGAAAGTCAGCTGTTTTTTGCCCTTGCCGGCAATATCTTCAAAGTGAATGGTGCTGCGACTCAGGTATTTCTCGGCCAGCGAATCCATATCGTGGCGGGTGGCGGTGCTGTCGAGTACATAGGACTGCAGCATGGTGTCATGGGCAATGCCTTGCAGATCAACGTCATGATTGAGCAGCACATGGCGATCATATTTGAGATTCTGACCGACTTTGAGTTTGTTCGGGTTTTCCAGCAGTGGTTTCAGCCGGGCCAGGGTGCTGTCAAAGTCCAGTTGTTCGGGCGCACCCGGATAGTCATGGGCCAGCGGCAAGTAAAAAGCGGTGCCAGCCTTGATGGCAAACGACATGCCGACCAGTCGGGCTTCCAGATAATTCAGACTGGTGGTTTCGGTATCAAAGGCAAACAGCTCGGCTGCCTCCAGTTGTTTGAGCAAGTCTGCAAATTCGGCCTCGCTGACAATGGCCTGATAGTGTTGTTCGGCAGTTGCAGTCTCAATATCGGCTGCTGTACTTGTATTGCTGACCTGTGGACTTTCAGCCGGTGCATTTCGCACTTCCTGCGTCCAGGTTCTGAATTCGTAGCGTTCAAATAATTCCAGCAAAGCGGCGTTGTCTGCGGGTTGCAGATTCAGTGTTTTGGGTTCGAAATCCAGGGGCACATCCAGCTTGATGGTGGCCAGTTCATAGGACAGCGGCAGATCCGACAGTGCATTGCGCAGGTTTTCACCCAGCTTGCCTTTGACCTCATCGGCGTGGTCAATAACCCCTTGCAGACTGCCATATTGTTGCAACAGTTTGGTGGCGGTTTTCGGTCCGACATTGGCCACACCTGGAATGTTATCCACCTTGTCGCCCATCAGTGCCAGATAATCGATGATCTGCGCCGGTTCGATACCGTATTTTTCCTTGACCGCCTCGATATCGGTGATGGTATTGCTCATGGTGTTGACCAGCGTCACATGCGCATTGACCAGTTGCGCCATATCCTTGTCACCGGTGGAAATCACTGTGTCGATGCCTTGCTCGGTGGCTTGTTGGGCCAGGGTGCCGATCACATCATCTGCCTCCACGCCATCAATCATCAGTAACGGCAGGCCCATGGCTTTGACAATGTTGTGGATGGGTTCGACCTGTTCACGCAAGTCATCCGGCATTGGCGGCCGGTTGGCCTTGTATTCAGCATACAAGTCATCGCGAAAGGTTTTGCCCTTGGCATCAAACACCACGGCCATATGCTCCGGATCATAGTCTTTCAGCAGTTTGCGCAGCATGTTGATAACGCCGTAGATGGTGCCGGTGGCTTCTCCCGAACGATTGGTCAGGGGGGGCATTGCATGATAGGCACGGTAGAGATACGAAGAGCCATCAACAAGGATGAAAGGTTTGGTCTGCGTCATAGCGATATATGGCCAATTTTGAAGTGTTAACGGGTTGCTTTAATAGTGATTGCGGAAGTGCTATCTTAAGCGCAATTGTTGTGGAGCATGATCATGTCTAAACATCTCGCTATTGTATGCGCAGCCGGTTTATTTATCACGGGCACTGCTGTGGCAGATACTTCATACCTCGAGCAGCCGCCAGTGATCCCGCCACCGCTGGCAGACGGCGACAGTATCGAGCCTGAAATCACCATCATCCAGCAGGAAGATCGGACGATTGAAGAATACCGGGTCAATGGTCAGCTCTACATGATCAAGGTCACACCCTCTGTAGGCCCCTCATACTACCTGATGGATACCGATGGTGATGGACGTTTGGAAACTCGCAGGCATGACCTCGATTCCAAACTGCTGGTGCCAAACTGGATCCTGTTTGAGTGGTAATCATCCTTAATATCTGAGCAGTTGCATGTCGGTTTACACTGAAGTCGGGCGCGACCAACTCATCGCGTTCCTAGCAGACTATGCGGTCGGAGAACTGGTTCATTATCAGGGCATCAGTGACGGCATCGAAAATACCAATTACTTCGTTACCACAGACAAGGGCGAATTTGTCCTGACCCTGTTTGAACATCACGACTTTGGTGAGTTAGCCTATTTTCTTGATGTGATGACGTTTTTCTTCGAGCATGGCATTCCGTCGGCACACCCGGCCGCTGATCGGCAAGGTCGTTATCTGAAAAAACTCTGTGGCCGTCCGGCGGCATTGGTGATGAGACTTGACGGTCGTGGAGTGGCCAATGTTGCCAGTCTGGCGCAGTGTGAAGCCATCGGCGATATTCTTGGCCAGATGCATATTGCCGGGCAGCAGTTTCAGTCGCGCCGCCACAGCCAACGTGGTCCTGAATGGCGTCAGGAAACTGCACAACGATTGCTACCTATGATGGAGGCGGATCAAGCCGCCTTACTGAAAAACGAGCTGGCTTTTCAGAAAGGCTATGCCGATCTTGACCTGCCCTGGGGAGTCACTCATTCAGATTTGTTTCGCGACAATGCCTTGTTTGACGGTGAAGAGCTGAGAGGCATTATTGATTTTTATTATGCCTGTGATGAATATCTGCTTTATGACCTGGCAGTCGCGGTAAATGATTGGTGCGTTGATGAATCCGGTACTTTGGCGCTGAGACATTATCAGGCATTGATGAGTGGTTATTTGCAACATCGACAACTGACTGATGCTGAGCAGGCAAACTGGAATCTGGTCCTGCGTGCCGCTGCGTTGCGATTCTGGTTATCACGGTTGCAGGATAAATTATTTCCTCGTGAAGGCGAGATCACCCAGATCAAAAACCCGGACGCTTTTCTGAAAATCCTGCAGCAACATCGTCATCAGCCGTTCAGTGTTGATGAGCTGCAATAACCGGCCAGCCGTGGCACCGGCGGATAGTTAATATGAAAGTGCTGATTATCAAACTGACCTCAATGGGCGATCTGATGCATGCCTTGCCCGCACTGACCGATGCGGCACAGCAGATCCCCGGTATTGAGTTCGACTGGGTGGTCGATGAAGCCTTCGCAGCGGTGCCGCAATGGCATCCGGCGGTAAAAAAAGTCATTACCACCTCACACCGTCGCTGGAAAAAAAATACCTGGCAGACCCTGACCGGCGGTGAGTTACGCGCTTTTTACCGAGATTTGAACGCCGATGACTACGATGTTGTGGTCGATATGCAAAACAATCTGAAAAGTGCGCTGGTCAGTGTGTTGCGCAAAGGGCCGGTCTACGGGCTGGACAAGGCCTCCTGTCGTGAGCGCCCGGCGCATCTGGCCTATAAATTCCCGATTTCAGTCGAACCGCAACAGCATGCTGTAGTCAGAATGCGGCAAATCCTGGCACAGGCACTCGGCTATCAGGTGCCCAGCAGCGCAGCCAATTACAAAGCAGATTTCCGCAACTATGCCTTACCAGAACTCGACTTTGACTTGCCCGAGCGATATCTGATGTTTGTGCACAATGCCAGTTGGCTGACCAAATTATGGCCGGTCAATTACTGGCAACAGCTGGTTCTGCTGGCTCGCGCGGAGGGATTTTCTGTGCTGCTGCCCTGCGGTAATGACGAAGAGTGGCAACGCGCCCGCCAGATTGCCTTGGTCGATGAGCAGGCGTTTGCACTGCCGAGACTATCCTTGAATCATGTGGCAGCCTTAATGCAGCGTGCCAGTGGTGCGATATGCAGCGATACTGGTCTTGCACATCTGGCGGCGGTGGCTTCAACGCCTGCACTCACCTTGTATGGGGCCACTGATACCGATCTGATTGGCACTTATGGCAAACATCAACAACATCTGGTGTCAGACTTTGCCTGTGCGCCCTGTTACAAACGGGCGTGTCCGTTGCCGGAAGCAATTGATCAAGCCCCGGTATGCATGAACGCATTAACGCCCGAACAAGTCTGGCATGGACTACAAACGCTTTTAACCGCAAAATAAAACCAATAGACACCGTCATTCCCACGCAAGCGGGAATCGCGGGGACTGGAAAGGTGTGAAGCACAAAAGCACCGTCATTCCCGCACAGGCGGGAATCTTGAGGCCGTGCAGAGATTGCGGACAAACGCTAAGCGTTTTCCGCAATGACGGAGCGGGGAGGATTCGATGCTTTTCTCTCGTCATTCCCGCGAAGGCGGGAATCTCGGAGGCTGGAAAGGAGTGAAGCAACAAGCACCGTCATTCCCACGCAGGCGGGAATCTTGAGGCCGTGCAGAGATTACGGACAAACGCTGAGCGTTTTCCGCAATGACGGAGGGGATGGAAAGGTGTGAAGCACCAAAGCACCGTCATTCCCGCGCAGGCGGGAATCTTTGAGGCCGTGCAGAGATTGCGGACAAACGTTAAGCGTTTTCCGCAATGACGGAGGGGACTGGAAAGGTGTGAAGCACCAAAGCACCGTCATTCCCGCGCAGGCGGGAATCTTGAGGCCGTGCAGAGATTGCGGACAATCGTCAGACGATTTCCGCAATGACGGGTACTTGATGCAGCGCGGCAATTGAACCGAAAAGTAAAAAATGAACACGCAAAAAAACCAGCAAAACACAGGCAAATCTTTATGAAACATGTATCTCCAGACTTTCATCAAGCCCGAGTCGTGGTCGTTGGCGACCTGATGCTGGACCGTTTTTACTTCGGTAAAACCAAACGTATCTCGCCAGAAGCACCAGTGCCAGTGGTCAATGTTGAACGACTGGAAGATATTCCCGGCGGCGCCGCTAATGTGGCGATGAATATTGCTTCGCTGGGCGCCAACTGTCGGTTGTCAGGCATTACCGGTCAGGATGAGGCTGCCGCCGTGTTACAGCAGCGTCTGCTCTCGGTGGGGGTGGATTGCCTGTTCCATCAAAGCCCTGATTACCCGACCATCATCAAATCACGCGTTATCAGTGCGCATCAGCAATTACTGCGACTGGATTTTGAAACACCTTTTGCTGCAGATGTCTGGCAGGGCATGCAGTCGCTGAGCAAATCCTTGCTGGCCGATGCCAGGGTGCTGGTGTTATCTGATTATCAAAAAGGCACATTAGCCGAGCCACAATATTGGATTCAACAAGCGCACCAACAGGGCATGACGGTATTGGTGGATCCTAAAGGCAATGATTTTGGCAAATACCGCGGCGCGGATGTGATTACGCCCAATATGGCGGAGTTTGAAGCTGTCGTCGGCGCAGTGCATTCCGAAGCGGAGCTGGTTGAAAAGGCCCGACAACTGCTGGCGGAGTTTGACATCAAGGCGCTGCTCATTACCCGCAGCGAGCATGGTATGACGCTGATTAGCGATGGTGAGGCCGAATTTCATTTACCGGCAATTGCCAAGGAAGTCGCTGATGTGACGGGTGCTGGTGATACGGTTATTGCCACACTGGCCAGTGCCTTGGCCGCAGGGCAGACGCTTGAACAATCGGTAACGCTTGCCAATGTTGCTGCCAGTATTGTGGTCAGCAAACTGGGCACAGCCACCGTCAGCGCTCCGGAATTAAACTCTGAGTTTGCCCGTCATCAAGGTGATCACAACAGTGATCATTCCTTTGCCGGTGCTGTGACCGTTGAGCAACTGAAAATTGCAGTGGAACAGGCCAAAAAACGTGGCGAAAAAGTGGTCTTCACCAATGGCTGCTTTGATATTTTGCATGCCGGACATGTCAGTTATTTACATCAGGCACGCGCCCAGGGCGACCGTCTGGTTGTCGCCATCAACACCGATGAGTCGGTGACAAAACTCAAAGGCCCGGGACGCCCGATCAATCCGGCAGAGCGCCGAAAGATCGTGCTGGCGGGTCTTGCTGATGTCGATTGGGTGACTTGTTTTGAAGGTGACACACCGGAAGATTTGTTACGCGAAATTAAACCCGATGTGCTGGTCAAAGGCGGCGATTACGATAAAAAAGGTGTGGTCGGCTGGGAAATCGTCGAAGGCTACGGCGGCGAAGTCAAAGTCATGGGCTTGGTCGATAACTGTTCGACCACAGCGATTGTGAATAAGATCAACCAAAAATAACGGAAGACCTAGTCTGGCGGTGATTGTTCAGCATTAACAAGCGTTGCAGGTCGATAGTCTGAAACCGCTTGCCAGCGTTGCCAGACGCTCGGGTCAATGGTGACATTTACCGCCGGTTCGCCCAGATGATTGCTGGCGAAGGCGCGAATAAATCGGCCATCACCACGGCGGGTGATTCGCCGAAAAAAGCCATAACTGCCACGCAAAAACTCAGCGAAAGAATCACGCGGCTCGCCTTGGAAGGCATCAACGGGCGGACTGTAGGGTTTTAGCTTTAAGCCAGCCGCGTCGGCTTTTTGATGCATCCAGGCAAAAGCAATATCAGCCAATAGATCATCGCCATAACCGCCGCCCACATTGGCATGTGCACCTATAAACCAGCGTTGTTCAATATCAATCTGTTCGTTGTCTTTAATGCCATCATGGCTGGTCCACAGCACCGAGTCATAGGCAGCACGATGTTCATCCAGTGCCATTGCCTGATAGGCGCGCAGTACGATATTGGATAATTCGGTGTCGTGCCAGGCATAACGGCCGCGTTCAGAAATCATGGTGCCGGGTACGCCCAGTGCGCCCACGGTATCCCAGACACCAAGAAAATCTATCTTGATCCTGCGACTGTATTGAGCGCGAAACTCGACACATTCCGGGCTATTGGCACCAAGCGATTTGTTGCGATACAACTGTTCAGCCTGCTGCAACAAGTCGGGTCTGGAAATTTCCAGCAAGCCACATTTGTTAATCAGCCCGGCCAGACTGCGCGCGGTGTAGGCACCACGGCTGAAACCAAAAATAAACACTTCAAAATTGTCGTGATAATTGCGTATCAGCCAGTCGTAGCCTTGCAACAGGTTTTTGGTTAAGCCATAACCAAACACACCGCCGCGAAACTTCTCAAACCGGCCTGTGCCCACGCCCGGTTCGTAATAAAAACGCTGACGAATCTCGCCATCAACCGGTTCAATATGACGACTCATTTGATAGACATTGGTGCGATCTTGCGGGTCATTCCATGTGCCGTCGAATAAAATGACCAGTCGTTGTTTAGGAGGTGTCATTTCAAGCTCCTATCCATTGAGGGTTTTAACTGCGTTTTGATTTCAAAAAGTCGCTGAATGCCGTCGGCAGCAACTGATGAATCTTGTCGCTGACCTGCAACTCATGTTTTTGCCACAGAATGCCGAGATAAATCAGTCCCAGCCCGATGGCGGTCAGCGCGATGGGAAACATCAGACTGTCCTTGAATACGACATTCGCCAAATGGCCGAGATAAAAAGTTGTGCCCAGTGCACCAAAAACTACAAAGACCCGCCGCACGATCAATACGCCGATGCCGATCAGTAACAGATTGATGCAGAAGTATGTGAATTTGGCCAGTTCACTATCGGAATACTGGGCTGACAAGCCACCCCAGAAAGCAATGACCCCGAACAGATACAACCAGAAGGCATAATCTCCCGAGCGATGGCTGCGCATATCGATCCAAAAGCCAAGCAGCATCACAGTGAGCCCAAAATACATCGACACCAAGGCGCGCAATTCAAAACTTGCCCAGCCGCCAACCAGTATCGCGGCAATATCCATCGACAAGTACCACAGCGTCACGGCAATCGGCATCAGCAAAAACGGATAACGATAGCGATAAGCCATGATGGCACCCACGGCCAGTGTACCCAACTGCATATACAGCCAGTGCCAGCGGATATAACGATGATACTCCTGGTAAACACTGCTATCTGGCCAAAACCCGATGGCCTGTTGCAGGCCATAAATGGCCAGCGGCGTCAGTGCCACGACAAAAGCAGCGCAAATGCCTGCCGGAATCGCCAGGCCTTTTGCCTGAAAATGATTCGCCAAACTCAAACCGACACCGGCATAAAGCAGGCTGATAAAGAAAATGCCCCAACCACCAAAACGTTCCCAGCCGAGTGTCATAAACAAGGTCATCGCGCCAATGGCAATCAGCCCGCCGAGATAATAAAGCACATGGGTGAAATCAAAACTGGGGCC
Organism: Methylophaga lonarensis MPL; assembly: GCF_000349205.1. Taxonomy (GTDB): domain Bacteria; phylum Pseudomonadota; class Gammaproteobacteria; order Nitrosococcales; family Methylophagaceae; genus Methylophaga; species Methylophaga lonarensis. The sequence continues at coordinate 32,763 of NZ_APHR01000017.1, forward strand.
AGTCGCGGGGTGGGATTTCAAGAAATCAAACAACCGGGTCGCTTGCTCCTGCGAGAGAATTTCTTGCGCCACGGCAGAATCAAGCTGGTTTTTGGTGATTTTCATGCGCGCATTCCTTTGGCCTGAATGATTTGCCTATCTTAGAGCAAACACCGAAGATTGGAAGCGGCTCAATTGAATCCACAGACGGCAGACCCGGATCAAAGCAATTTATCCGCAGATTACGCAGATGCACACAGATTGTTAGCGTATTAGCCGCGGTTTGAATTAAAGCCAATAAATAAACCAATTTAAAAAAGGAGGGCTAACCTTTAAGCATCCAGAAACACTTCATCGCCAAGCTTAATCAGCGCGCTTTTTTTGGTGACCCCATAAATGCCCAGATTCTGATCGGCTTTTTGCACAATGGTTCGCAAGATGCTGGTGTCAGATTGCAGCGATTGCTGCTCACGGGTGACGGCCCCGCAACGAGGTGTAGTGCTGTTACAGTCAATCAAAGCCTCACCGATATACAGCTTGTGATTGACCCATGCCTGTTCCACCAAACCCTCCATACCCGGCAGCGTCTCTATCACCAGATTAGGCCGAAACCGCTGCACATCCCAGTTGGCTTCAGGGTTTAGCTGTTGCAGATGGGCAAGACTTGCCGTGCTGAGTAAATGAAAGGGTGTGACCAGAAAGAAGGTGCCGGGCAATGAGACAAAATCTTCGGCGTCTGGCGGCAATGCATCAAGGATCTCGGGCAGCGGTTCGCCTTCTTCACGATCAAAGGTCGCTTTTAATTCTGCCAGCCAGGTATGGTCATCTTTTTTGTGACGACGATAAAAGTCCAGTTGCGAAATCGGTCTTAATGATTCCAGTGTCGAGTCATGGCCTGTCAGCGAAGATAATCGCTCATGGATTTGAGGGTCATCACTACCGACAGTCTGACCATCAGGAAACAAAATATCGACATGCTGTTCTGATCCTGAGTATGGTAACTGACGAAACTGCGCCACACAGCGTAGTAATTGGGGCCGGAATTTGCAGCTTTGAATTTCCTGACGTTGGACATCTCTTAACGCCCAGATGCGATCACCCTGCAAGCCCATCTCGCCAAGATAACAAGCGTCGAGACTTTCACCGGCCATGCCTTTTACCGGGTAGCGCCAGATTTGTTGAACTGTGCCGACTTTAATCATGATGACTCCAGAACAAAGCGCAGGCGATGCCTGCGGAGTGCGATTTCATGATCACGTCATTGCAATTCATGGTGTGTTGAGTGGCTGCGACGACAGCTTGCAGATCTTACGTTGCCGCCGCTTTCTAACTGCCGATTATTAAATCAAAGCCACCGTGAGTCTAATCATTTTTACCTGAGCAGACAAGACGAACATCAGCCATCAACGCTGCACTTTTCGCTCAAAGCAGCTTTAATCTGTTCACACCACTGCTTTACCCGTTGCTCGGTCAGCTCAGGCTGGCAGTCTTCGTCCAGTGCCAAACCAACAAAGGCAGTTTTGTCTTCAGTGAGCGCTTTGGAAGCTTCAAAATCATAGCCATCCACAGGCCAATATCCGATTACTTTGGCACCACGAGCAACGACTTTGTCATGCAGCATGCCCATCGCATCCAGAAACCATTCGGCATAAGCAAACTGATCACCCATGCCGACCATGGCAACGGTTTTATCGGTGAAGTCGGTGCTATCTATTTCGTCCCAGACATCTTCCCAGTCCGACTGAACCTCGCCGTAATCCCAGGTCGGAATGGCAAATACAAGAGTGTCGAAGTATTCAACTGCCGCCAGACCGGTGTCTTTAACATCAAACAGCTCAGCATTGTCAGCGCCAAAAAAGTCCTGAATTTTTTTGGCTGCATCCTCCGTATTACCGGTGGTCGACCCATAGATAATGGCAAGCATTTTTCACCTCATAAATAAATAAGATGAAAATGATAATCATTACTATTTGATCAATCAACCGATCCCCAACTAATTTGTGTAAATCAGGTCTGCGAGCACCCAAAAAAACTCAGGCTTTCAGTCAGCCAATCATCTGACCGAACCCGACTCGATGTCCGCCTGCACGCCTTGCACCAATAACAATCTCAATTGCTGCTGTTGTGCCACTTCATACATCGCACCGTGGATCAGTGGCTGACAACTGGCATCCAGCCTGGCCGGAAGCTGGGCAATTAGAAAACTGCCTACCTGCGCAATCCGTAACGGTTTATCAGACGCAATGCCATGGTCAGAAAGCTTGGCGTCGATTTGCGCCCGAATATCACCCGCCGGAGCCGCAAACAAAATCTGCCGCAAGGCCTGTGCGATCAAACGCACCGGGATATAGGAAAAATAACCGGCAATCACCAGCACCATCAGCGGATCGGCATAACGGGCATACTCGGCAAATTGCGTATAACTCATGGCAAAGGTGGCCATAAAGCCCAACAACACGGCGGCACTCAACCAGGTATCCATCTGCCATTGCCGCTGTTCGGCATTGACCAATGCGGTATTCACATCCTTTTTGCGATGGTGAATATAGGCCCAGGTCACCGCACAACCGGTCACGTTGACCACACCAAACAACAGCGCCAGATCCAGATTCACCTCTCTGCCACCCTGTAACAGACTCACCAGCGAAAACGCCATCGACACCAGACATACCAGTGCAATGACCACGCCTTTAACCAGAATGGCGATAGGCTCAATGGTGATCCGGCCAAAGGGATAATCATTATTGGCCGGTTGATGGGCCAATTTCAGTGCCAGCAACGATAACGACGCCAGCGCCAAAGAAAGCAACGAATAGGCGCTATCAAATAAAATCATCACCGAGCCACTGAGCAGCCCGAGAATCAGCCCTGAAATAGAAAAACAGGCGGCCGAAATCGCCGATACCATCAATACTCTACGTTCTATATTGGTCCGCATAACTACTCCTGAATTGATGGTGAGTAATGTAGCGGCCAAGGGCGATTCGACAAAATTGCTGAGCGCCAATATTATTGGCGCTAGATAGGTGTTGAAAAGGGGCCAATCATGCGCGTTGAACAAGTAGAAGCCTTTGTTAAAACAGCCGAACACGGCTCCTTTGCCAAAGCCGCCATGGCAATGGGCATGCAGCGCAGCACGGTCAGCGCAGCCGTTTCCTCGCTGGAAGACGAACTGGCGATCCCTCTTTTTGAACGTTCCGGCAACAGCTTGCAAATCACCCCGGTGGGGCAGTCTTTATTGGCGGACAGTCAGCGATTATTGCAATCAGCGACACGCATCAAGCAACTCAGCACACAACATCTGGAAGGCATTGAATCAGAACTGCGGATCGCCCGGGACGACGCGCTGCCGGAAGTGTTCTGGCATCAGTGCATGCACGATTTACACGCCGCGTTTCCGCAAACCTCCACCTCGGTGTATCTATTACCGACACAAGAACACCAAGAGTTTATTGATAGCGGCATAGTCGATATCAGCTTCGGCGTGAATCACACCGTCGATCCGGCCTTTCGGCTGGGCATGATCGAACAACGCACCGTGGTCAGTCCCACACACCCGCTGGCAAATCTGGCCCAAGTGACAGAAAGCGACCTCAGCCAATACACACAAATCTGCCTGACCTTTCTGCAACGCGGACAACTGGTGGTGCAGAATCAAATTGGCCGACAATATTCCGGCCTGACCATGTATGAACTGATCCGAGACGCGGTATTACGCGGTGATGGTTGGGCCATCTTGCCCAGCACTTTGACTCAGCCGTATTTGAGTCAACAACAACTAGTCAGCCTGGCGACCGAAACGGCTTTATCGGCAACCTTCTTCCAATGCCTGTCGAGGCAGGCGAACCAAAAAGCAGCTACCTGGTTGAAGAATCGTGTTGCTGATGCTTTAACGCATGAGTTTAAGGCTGGGTAGGGTGATTGTTTTGATGATTGACCACAGAGACACGGAGGGCACAGAGAGGGAGGAAGGGCTTTTAACGACCGCAACAGCGGCCGAGCGCAGCGAGGTTCGGGCCCGTAGGGCCGCACTGCTTGCGATTGTTAAGTGCGTTGCCGCATATGCTTTTCAATAAAATTCTCTGTATTCTCATACTTTATTTTGATCTTATCATCAACTTCTATCTTCATATTATTGAGATGGTTAAGGAAGGGGTTTTTCCCATTAATTCGGCCATTATCAAAGGTGAATGCATAAACATTTGAAGATGATTTTTTCTTTAGCACTGAGGCATCAATTTTTCTATAAAAAGCCCTTTGATTGATAGGAATAGTACTCCCTGACAAATGTTTGAATACACTTGGCGTTAATATAAATCCAAGCCAATTTTGATCTTCGCCGTATTCATACGCATCAATTAGCCCTTTTCCTACGTAGGTGTTCTTAGACCTATTCGTATAGACAGGGCCAACAGTCAAAGCCCCTCTTACCGGTATTTCCTTCAAGATTAGACGTTGGAAAAAGAGTCTAGAAGCCATCTCTATTTTTGCAAATTCATGCTCTGAGGATCCTCGAGTGTACAAGATAAATGTATCGGAAAACCACGTTTGCGAAATTCCAACTGTCTCATCATCAGGGTGTTCCTGCTGTACAGACTTTAATACCATTTCATAGACTTGTAACACTTTAGAAATTGGATTATTTCTGACAAGCTCAGAGAACCCTAGCAAGTCAAAGTATGCAAACCAACGCTTCCTATATTTATTTTTTATGCTAGCCACAGATATAGACCACTTGAGCACTTAACGTTGCGCACAGAGGCGCGAGCTTGCGAGCATCCTGCTGCCGCTTGCGGCAGCGAACTGGTGCGCTTGGTTATGTGTGGTTGCCACACCGGAACTCATTTTCCATCCCTCTCATCAATATGTCTTTGAGTATCCTCGGGTATGACATCCGAGTAGAGCAAATCAAGCTCCTTCGGTTTAGGATTATCAAGGGGTCAGCCAACTTGATTGGTGAGTAGTTATTTGAAGGTGAGATTGGCCAGAAGCATTAATCTTGAATGAATTACGATTGATTATGCGGGTTGTTTGTTGGGATGAAATGAACGCTTCCATGATTCCTCCACCGGCTGTTGGTTTTGTGAGTTTAATCACATTTTGCTTGAGGGTACAAACTTGGGCCGTTGTGCGAAACAATCTACTTTGAGCTTTTGATCGAAGGTCGGGACTGGATCGCCACGCCCTAGCGGGCTCGCGATGACGGGAATATTGGGAAGAGGCTTACGATGAGGGGCTAATTTTCATCCCAAAAAATCTGCGCTCATCTGCGAAAATCTGCGGATAAAAATCTTACAAAATACCCGTGTCCTCTGTGACTCTGTGGTGAGCATTTAAGTTTGAGCTTTTGATTGGAGGTCGGGACTGGATCGCCATGCCCTAGAGGGCTCGCGATGACGGGAAATGGGGTTGGGCTCACGATGACGGGAGTATTAGGTCGAGGCTCGCATGATGGGATTTTGGTCAGTGCGAATCGATGTTTCATCCAAAAAATCTGCGCCCATCTGCGTAAATCTGCGGACAAAAATCTTATAAAACTCCGTGCTCTCTGTGTCTCTGTGGTGATCAACCGCCAGCCAGCAATTGCATTCTGAAATCAGCGGCAGCAAAATATACCAATTATTGGTATTTATCAGGTGTCACCATGCAAAAAAATACCAGCATCACCTTAGGTAAGCACTTCGATAGCTTTATCGCAGAACAGCTTAAAAGTGGTCGCTACAGTTCAACCAGTGAGGTGGTTCGTGCCGGGCTGCGCTTGTTGGAAGAATCTGAAACGCGACTGAACACGCTGCGGAAAATGCTCAAGGATGGCGAAGCTGGCGGATTTGAGGACTATTCCTATCAATCGTTACTCGATGAGCTGGATAACGAACAACGCTGATGGCTCAATTCAAGCTTTCCAGGACGGCTAAAGCAGATCTAAAAAACATCGCCCGACATACGGAACGTCAGTGGGGGCGAGCGCAACGAAATCATTATATCCTCCAGCTCGACCAAGGCTTTCATTTGCTGGCCGACAACCCCGAGCTTGGTCAACGTTGTGATGAGATAAGCCCCGGCTACCGCCAATATCTAGTCGGTAGTCATGTCATTTTTTATCGACTGGGCAGTGGTGAGGTTCCAGAAATTATCCGTATTCTGCATAAACGTATGCTGCCGAAAGGCTATTTGAGTTAGCGAGAAATCTGCGCCCATCTGCGTAAATCTGCGGATAAAAATCTAAAAAACTCTGTGCCCTCTGTGTCTCTGTGGTGAGCATTTCAGTTTGAGTTTTTGATTGAAGGTCGGGACTGGATCGCCACGCCCTAGCGGGCTCGCGATGACGGGATGATGGGGTGGGGCTCACGATGACGGGAGTATTAGGTCGAGGCTCGCATGATGGGATTTTGGTCAGTCCGAATCGGTATTTCATCCAAAATAATCTGCGCCCATCTGCGTAAATCTGCGGATAAAAATCTAAAAAACTCTGTGCCCTCTGTGTCTCTGTGGTGAGCATTTCAGTTTGAGTTTTTGATTGAAGGTCGGGACTGGATCGCCACGCCCTAGCGGGCTCGCGATGACGGGAAAATGGGGTGGGGCTCACGATGACGGGAGTATTAGGTCGAGGCTCGCATGATGGGATTTTGGTCAGTCCGAATCGGTATTTCATCCCAAAAAAATCTGCGCCCATCCGCGAAAATCTGCGGATAAAAATCTAAAAAACTCTGTGCCCTCTGTGTCTCTGTGGTGAGCATTTCAGTTTGAGCTTTTGATTAAGGTCGGGACTGGATCGCCACGCCCTAGCGAGCTCGCGATGACGGGTGTTTGGTCAGTCCGAATCGGTATTTCATCCCAAAAAATCTGCGCCCATCTGCGAAAATCTGCGGATAAAAATCTTAAAAAACTCCGTGCCCTCTGTGCCTCTGTGGTGAACTATCGTTTTTCAATCGCCAGTATTGCTTTAGCCAGATTGTCCGCCAGATGGGCCGGGTTGATGGTGCCGACAATCACGCTTTTGACTGCGGGTTCTTTAAAGATAAAGTCGAAGCTGGCTTGCACGGTATCTTGACCTTCCAGTGCCAGATGGCCGCTGGCGAGGGCTTTTTTGATAAACACCGATTTGTTCATGGCGGCAGCGGCATCCAGCACCGCCTGTTCGCCTTGGTAGCTGAGATTGTGCGTGACCATGACAATGTCGCTTTGCTCTAATGCCAGCAAGCCGCCTTCGACGGTTTTGCCAGACAAGCCGGTTGCTTTGATAAGGCCTTGGGATTTGAGTTCATTGAGCGTGTCCAGTGCCCGAAATTGCTCAATCACTGTCAGATCGTTGCCATCGGAATGAATCAGCACGATATCCAGCACATCGCGTTTCAGTCGTTGCAGGCTTTGTTCGACGCTGCGTTTCAGGCCATCGGCGCTGAAATCAAAAGACGATTGGCCGCTGTCGGCATCAAACAGTTCACCGGCTTTGCTGCAAATAACAAAGGGATGCGGCAGTTGCGGCAGCAGTTGCCCCAGGCGTTGTTCGCTGTTGCCATAGGCCGGGGCGGTATCAATTAGGTTGATGCCCAACTCCCAGGCTTGTTGCAGCAGTTGCAGTGCGGCATCGTCATCTGGAATGGTAAAGCTGCTTGGGTATTTAACGCCTTTGTCACGGCCTAGTTTGACGGTGCCCAGCCCCAACGCCGAGACTTCAAGGTCGGTGCCGGCGATGCGGTTTTTAGCTAACGGGCTCATGATTGAAAAGCCCGATCCCAGAGTGGTTCGGCCAATTGTGCCGGTGCCAGTCCGCTGGGCTCGGCATGTTGGCCTTTATTCAGACCTTGCTGTTCCAGTGTAGCAATGACTTGATCGGCCAGATCCGGTGATAAGGCCAGTTTGGTGGGCCAGGCGATATGCAGATTGCCTTCCGAGTGAACAAAAGCGCTGTCTGGCCGAGTCAGGTTGCTTTGTTTGGGTTCGGCGCGATTGATGTTGTGCGTGGCCCAGTCGAGTTCTGGCAGCTCAAACCAGGGCAGGATTTGCTTGAGCAGGGCTTTGGCCTCAACAATCAAGTCATCGGCTGGTTTGCCAACGCCTTGTTCGGCGATATTGCCGCCCAGATACCAGACGATATTGCCGCTGGCGTTGGGATGACTGCTGATGGTGGCAATTGGTTTGCTGCCACTGCCGAGGCTATGGGCATAGATTTGCGGCAGGGCATGGGCCGGATTTTTAGCCTTGCACAGCAACATTTGTAACGGCCGTTTTTGCATTTGCAGTTTTTGCAGGCCGATGGCCTCAAGCAACTCGGCCATGCCCTCACCGGCGGTGAGTACATAATGCTGCGCTTGAATTTCGGTGTCGCCGTAAATCACTTGTTTCAGCTGGCCTTGTTCGCGAATAAATTCAGCGGGCTGATGGGGTGTTTTGACAATGCGTTGTGGCTGTTGCTGGCTGAGTGCTTTCAGCAGGCTGTGCACATCCAGAACCGGTTCATCCAGTTGGTACAGCGTGCCTTTAAAGCCGGCATCGGCAAACAGGCCGGTGCGGTTAGCTTTGGGGATGGATTGCATCCGGCTTTGCAGGGCTTTGCTGGCAAAAAACGACACCATTTTTGACGACAGGCTTTGCGTTGACCATAACAGTTGATGTTCGGTGAATAGCTGCACTTGGGATAAATCCAGTTCGCCGGTGCCGTTCAAACAGGCTTTCCAGCGGGCGGGCATTTGGCTGATGGCTTGCGCCGCATTGGACAGAATGCCGTTAAGTGCGTACTTACTGCCGCCGTGAATAATGCCCTGGGCACTCAGAGTTTGTGCATGACCTATCTGGTCTTTTTCCAGCAGCAGACAGTGGTAGCCCATCTGGGTTAGCCGATTGTACAGCCATAATCCGGCAATGCCTGCGCCGATAATGGCGACATCGGTAGTGATGATGTTTCGGGTCATTGTTGTTTCAGTTGGGCATCCAGCGCTTCACACAGCCAGTGGCCGACAATGATGTGGCCTTCCTGGATGCGAGCAGTTTCACTGCTTTGGATGCGAATACATTCATCAGCAATATTCAGCAGCGCGCCACCGGAATCACCGGTGAAAGCAACGCTGTAGCAGCCTATTTGTTGTGCTGTTTTAATGCCGTTGATGACATTTTTGCTGTTGCCTGAGGTGGAAAAGCCAAACGCCAGATCGCCGGGGCGAGCCAGCGCCATGATTTGACGATCAAACACGGTATCGAAACTGTAGTCATTACTGTGCGCGGTCAGGATAGAGGTGTCAGTGGTCAGGGCAATGGCGCCGAGTGGCTGCCGATCATCCTTGTAACGCACGACAAATTCTGCGGCCAGATGCTGCGCATCTGCGGCACTGCCACCATTGCCGAAAAATAAAACTTTATTGCCAGCCAGTACACAATCGCGAACCCGGTCGAGTAATGCGTCCAGTTGCGGGGCCATATCAAACAGGCTTTCGACCATTTGCTGGTGACGATGCAGAGTAGAGTGAAAGGACACGGCTTACCTCATTATGGGTCAGGTGTTAAGATTTACGGCTTTGGTGCGATAGTGTAACAAAACGCCATTCGCAAACGCATGAACATAATTAAACAGGCCCTGAAGCTGACAGCCCGGATGAAGATTAATTCCTGTTATCTGCGAGATGATTTGTCACGGGCCTGGGCTGACCAGCCGGTGTTTGATCTGGTTGCCAAACTGGATGGTGAGATATTCCGCAGCAAGGAAGGCCGCCGCACCCTGCGCTTTGCGCTGAACAATCACAGCTATTTTCTCAAATATCACGCCGGTGTTGGCTGGCTGGAAATCTTCAAGAACCTGCTGGCTTTGCGTTTGCCGATTATCAGCGCCCGCAATGAATGGCAGGCGATTCAGTTTTTGCAACAACACGGTCTGGATACCATGACGCTGGCCGCTTATGGCGAGCGGGGCTGGAATCCGGCACGGCGGCAGTCGTTTGTGATCACTGATGATTTGACCGAGACCATGAGTCTGGAATGGCTCGGCGAACAGTGGCAACAGCGACCTCCAAGCTATGCCAGCAAGCAGGCTTTGATTCACAAACTGGCCGACATCAGCCGCATCATGCACCGCAACGGCATGAATCATCGTGACTATTACCTGTGTCACTTTCTGCTGGATGAAAGCTTTGCCCAAACGAACGAATTCACCGTGGACACGCCGGTGTATCTGATTGATCTGCATCGGGCGCAATTGCGCAAACAAACGCCGGAGCGTTGGATCATCAAGGACTTGGGCAGCCTGTATTTTTCGGCCAGCCGGGTGCCGCTGACTCGCCGCGATAAATTGCGCTTTATGAAAATCTATTCCGGCTTGCCGCTCAGACAACTGCTGAACACTCAGCAGCGATTTTGGCAGCAAGTGCAACAGCGCGCCGATGCGCTTTTGGCCGAATGACCGGCGTTGCCATCACCGCTTCTTTGTTGCAACAGCGCCAGCCGGTGGTGTCTGGACAGTTGCAACTGGCAAATACCGAATTTGAAGTGCTGGAAAACCTTCGGCATCTGGCTGGCCGACGTTCGACGCTGAAAGTACGTCGAGTCAGTGATGGCAAGCCGATGGTGCTCAAGTTGTTTATTGCCACTGGCAAAGGCCAGCAGGAATTTGAACGTGAACTGGCGGTTTATGCGCATTGCCGCCTGCACAATATCCATGTGGCCGATATCTGCCTGCAAGTAAGTGCTCACAGGGGCGTTAGTGCGATTGCCTATCAATTATTGCCTGAGGCGGTGACCCTGGCTCAACTGCCGTTTGCCGAGCAGCCGATCCGTGAGCTGATGCTGTTGTTTGCCGAGTGTCATCTGGCGAATTGTTATCAGCAGGACCCGCATCTGGATAATTTTGCCTGGTCTGACGGCAAATTGTATTTGCTGGATTTGGCCTCAGTTGTGATTGCTGACAAGCCATTGGCAATGCACAGCTGTTTGAGCAATCTGGTGCGTCTACGGGTGCAATGGCCGGAGCAGCAACAAGCTGAATTAAAGACGGCCATGGCCGATTATTTTGCGGCGCGACAGCAAGTATTTACTGACGCGTTAGCTCAGCAAATGCAAGTGCTGTACACCAAAGCAAGGCAGCAACATCAGTGGCATTATCAGAAAAAACAGTTACGCAATTGCACCATGACCGGCTATCAAAAGAACCTTTGGCATGAAACCACCTGGCGTAAAGGCGCGATTGAAGCATTGCCGCTTGAGCAATTAAAAGCCGCCATGCACAGCGGTCAGCCCCTAAAAACCGGCAATTCAGCAACGGTGGTATTGAGTGAATTGGCCGGTCAGGCGGTTGTGATCAAGCGTTACAATATGAAAAATGTCTGGCACTGGCTGCGCCGTTGTTTGCGGCCTAGCCGGGCACGACAATCCTGGTTGAATGCCAATCTGTTGACTTACGCAGGCATTGCCACGCCGGGGCCTTTGGGCTTTGTTGAGCAACGCTGGCTGGGCTTGCGACATCGTGCCTATTTTGTCTGCAAGCCGATTCAAGGTCGGGCCTTGCTGGATTTGACTGATGCTGAATTGCAGGCCGTCGATTTGCAGGCGCAGCTTAAGCAACTGTTTAATCTGCTGCGTTTAAATCACCTGATACATGGCGATATGAAAGCCAACAATCTGTTGGTGGATGCCGATGGCAAACTGTGGCTGATTGATTTGGATGCCCTGCGTCAGGTGCCGGATAAGCATTTTGAACCCTTGCACCAGCAGGACCAGCGCCGCTTTTTGCAAAACTGGCAGGGGCGCGACATTGAGCCACAGCTAAAAACACTGATTGAGAGCGCATGAAACTAGCCGTTTGTCTGTACAAATATTTTGCCTATGGCGGGCTGGCCCGCGATTTTCGCCGTATTCTCGAATTACGCCGCGATGCCGGTGATGAGATAGATGTCTATTGCATCGAGTGGCACGGTGCCGATGTGCCTGGCTTTAACCGCATTGATATTGAGGTGTCTGGGCTGAGCAATCATGCCCGGGTGCATGACTTTTATCAGCAGGTGAAACCGCAGCTCGATGCCGGCAACTACGATCTGGTGATTGGCTTTAACAAGATGCCGGGGCTGGATTTGTATTACGCTGCCGACCCCTGTTATCTGGCCAAAGCCCAACAGGACTGGCATTACCCGGTAACGCGCTATTTTGGCCGGGTGAAGTTTTATTCCGACTGGGAGCGGGCGGTGTTTGGGCCTGACAGTCATACCGTGTCGATGATGATTTCCTCGGTACAACGACGCTTGTTTGAACACCATTACGGCACACCCGCCGAGCGCTTGGTGGATTTACCGCCGGGCATTGATCCGCAGCGCACCCGTCCTGCCGACTGGCAACAGCAACGTCAGCAATTAAGACAGACTCTGGGTCTGGCTGACGATGACTTTTTATTGCTGATGATAGGCTCTGGTTTTAAACGCAAGGGGGTGGATTTTGCCATCAGCGCTCTGGCCGCATTGCCAGCACCGCTGCGCAGTAAAACCCATATCTATGTGGTTGGCGAAGATAAGCAACAACCGTTTGTGCAGCAGGCGCAGCAGTTGAATGTCGCCGGGCAGGTGCATTTTATGGGCGGTCGTGATGATGTGCCGCAATGGTTGCAGGCAGCAGATTTGTTTATGCATCCGGCCCGTTCGGAAAATACCGGCACAGTCATTCTTGAAGCGATGGTGGCCGGCTTGCCTCAATTGGTCAGCAAAGCCTGTGGTTATGCCAATCATGTTGAGCAATCACAAGCTGGTGAATTGATTGCCGACCCGGAAAATACCGCCGCCTATGCAACGCTGTTGACCTCAATGTTGCAACCGGAAAAACTGCAGACATGGTCTGAGCATGCATTGAACTATGCTCGCACCGAAGATTTGTACAGCATGCCCGAAAAGGCGGCCGCACTCATTGAACATCTGGTTGAACAACAGGCGAGCAACAAACAATGATTATGCTCGATAAAAGTCTGCTGGTCGGCCAAGGACTGCACCGTGATGTGTATCAGCACCCTGAGAACCCCGGTTTGTGCCTTAAAGTACGTGTTGATCGTGACCGGGTTAATCGTGGCGATCAGGAAGAGCAGCGCGAGCAGGCCTATTATCGGCTACTGGCAAAGCGTGGCGTGCCCTGGGAGGGTATTCCGAAGTTTCACGGTAATGTTGAAACTAATCTTGGCTCGGCGGCGGTGTTTGACTTAATCCGTGATGCTGATGGCGAAGTTTCCAAAACGCTGGAGTATTATTTCGGACAAATTACCATCACCGAAGCACATCAGGCGGAATTGATATTCGAACTGAATCAACTGAAAAGCTATTTGCTAAGACATAACATCATCACCATGTCCTTGAAGCCAAAAAACATTGTGTTTCAGAGACTCGAAGACGACCAGTGGCGCTGCGTGATCATCGACAATATCGGCAATTCTGACTGGCTCCCGCTGATGACCTACGTGCCCTTGTTCGGTCGAATCAAGATTCGTCGCAAATGGCAGGACTTTGAGCGACGCCTGAAACGCATGTATCCAATGAATGATGCAGTGCTGCGCATGCTTAAGTTCATCTGAAAAAAGCAAATCAAACCACAGAGACACGGAGAGCACAGAGATTACATCAGGCGAATAGTCGTCAATATCTGAATCGGTGATTGTGTACTTCAAAAAAACTCTGTGACCTCTGTGCCTCTGTGGTTGATTATTCCTATGGTTTGGTCACCAGAATATCTTCCATCACCAGATATTGCAGATCCGACCCATAGAACATATTCAGCGCATCGGTCGGGCTACACACCATCGGTTCGCCGCGTCGGTTGAGTGAGGTGTTCAGCACCACGGCATTGCCGGTGAGTTTTTCCAGCTCTTCAATCAGTTCGTAATAGCGTGGATTGGTGTGTCGCGTGACAATTTGTGCCCGAGCTGTGCCGTCTTCATGCACCACTTCCGGAATACGTGATTTCCAGCTGTCAGCCACATCAAAAGTGAAGGTCATATACGGGCTGGGATGTGCGGTTTGCAGAATCTCCGGTGCCACCTTGTCGAGCATGCTCGGGCAAAACGGGCGCCAGCGTTCGCGGTATTTTATTTGCTCGTTAATGCGATCAGCCACACCGGAGTGACTGGGCGAACCAAGAATGCTGCGATTACCCAGGGCGCGTGGTCCGAATTCCATCCGGCCCTGAAACCAGGCCACGGGATTGCCATCAGCCAGCAATTTGGCTGTCTCGGCACAAACATCACTCAGATATTGCCAGCTGACTGGTTTTTCATATTTCTCACAGGCTTCAACACACTGTTCGGTGGTGTAGCTGGGTCCAAGATAGACATGGGTCATTTTTTCGACCGGCGTGCCGAGTACTTGTGAAGCATAGCTGGCGGCACCAATGGCGGTACCGGCATCACCGGCAGCCGGTTGTACAAACAGCTCCTTGACGCCGGGCATGGCGATGATGCGCTGGTTCAATTTGACGTTTAACGCCACACCACCGGCATAGGCGATTTTGCCGGTTTCGCGAATGATGTCGCCCAGATAATACTCAATCAGCTGTAATGCGGTTTTTTCCAGCAGATCCTGAATGCTGGCGGCATAGTCGATATACGGTTCGTCTTTTTCATCGCCTTCACGCATCGGGCCCAGCCATTCGATCAAGGCCGGGCTGAAGAAATAGCCTTTGCCGTCTTTCTTGTAACGCCGCCAGCCGACGGTGTTAACCAGTTTGGTGTTGATGCGAAAATCACCGTCCTTACAGTGAATCAGCGGCGAAAAATCAAAGCGTTTGGCATCGCCATAAGGCGCCATGCCCATCACTTTGAACTCGCCGTCGAGCATTTCAAAGCCGAGGTATTCGGTCAATGCGCCATACATGCCGCCCAGCGAATCAGGATCGTAGAATTCCTTGATTTTGTGGATCTGGCCGTTTTCGCCGTAGCCAAAGAACGTGGTGGCGTATTCGCCTTTGCCATCAATGCCGATAATGGCGGTTTTTTCCTTAAAGCCACTTAGATGATAGGCGCTACTGGCATGGGCTAGATGGTGCTCCACCGGCATGAACTTGACCCGTTTGGAATCGATGCCCAAATCATCAAGCAATTTCATCACCTGACGATGATTACGCCAGTAACGGCGGTTACCGGCAAACAAGGCGGTCAAGGCGCGATCCGGGGCATACCAGTGACGTTTAGCATAATGCCAGCGAGCGGGTGATTTCAGGCCGATTTGCGCATAAGGAAAGGCCACAACATCAATTTCATCCGGGCGGATACCGGCCTGTTCCAGGCAGAATTTAGTCGCCTCATAGGCCATTTTACCTTTGGCATGTTTGTCGCGCAGAAAGCGCTCTTCTTCGGCTGCGGCAACCAGTTTGCCGTCAATATAAATCGCAGCGGAAGCATCATGGCTTACCGCGCCGGACAGACCCAAAACAATCATAGAAGCTTCTTGAATAGTGTGATCGAAATAGCGGGCAGTATAGCAAGTGATAAAAGATTCGGCCTAGCGAAACTCAGATTCAATCTGGGTAAAACCGTTTGGCGAAATCTGAAAACCGGAAAGCTTGGCGGTGCGTGTATCGATATGGACTAACTCATCAAGCTTTTCCCATGCTGCGCCGTTATCGCGAATCGATTTGGGCAGCCAACGGCTGGATTTCCAGTTCATAAAATGCAGATACATAAATTCGCGATCATCTCGATCATTGAAGAGGTGTCCATCGCGCCAGAGCCAGTTCTGTGGATGATCCATGCGCCCATCACACCAAGGAATAGGCGAGAGAATAGTGCTGTATTGTTCTTTGAAGAGTACGCGTCTCTGATAGGGGGATGTCAGTGACCAAACTTTGCGCAGCCAGAGCGGGTGGTTCTTGTGACGAACAAAAATTTTGGAAAACTTTGACTCATCAATGCCGATGTGGTGATCAGCGGTCATCAGTTGCTGCCAATCAGGAATTTTGCGAAAGGCTTCGCGGTTTTGTTCTGTGTTACGGAATAGGCTGAAATGACCTGATAATCGGCGACTGTGTGTGCCAATGACATCATACTCTTCCAGCATCTCATCAGTGATAAATTGGCGGATTTGGCCGTAGATGATGTCGATATCGCCAATGGCAAAGAAGTCATATCCTTGAATATCTTCACTGTGAATAAAGCCATACGCCGGCTTCAAGTCACAAAGCTTGTATGGACTTGATGGATTGAACTTGATGCCCAAGCGCTGGCTAACTAACTTTTTATAGTCAGCAAAACTGAGCTGCACAAAACGAACATTTTCTGGTGAGTGTTTAGGTTGAGCGCAATCTGTGTAAAATACCCAGTCGATATCAGGGTTATATTCACAGCTCAGCAGGTATAAGTCGAACCACTCAGGCCATTGGCCAAAATATGGAATGATTTTGATGATAGATGGAGTTGCCAATACTAAATCCGAATGACAGTAAAAGTTTATGTTGAGTATACGATCAGGGCTTGCTGGTAACAATTTGTCAAAGGATAAGTCCCGCGGCTCATGGGGTGAAAGAACCTCATTCTTCATTTCTAGTGACTTTGGTTTCATCCGGTTACATGAACTTTGTATGCCAGTCTCCCTATCAAGTCTCCGAAGTTTGAAATTTCCTTGATGCTGGTTGTTTGTCCAGAATTATTAACGAACTTTGGGTAGTTAGAAAAATGAGAAGAGTTAAGGTGCTGCAGTTACAGCATGATCACAACGTCAGGATGTTTTCTGCTACAGACTTGCATGAGCAGATTGTTAAAGCTTTTCCTCAAGACAAGTATGAGTTTGTCAATGCGTACATGGGCTCACGACCAAGAGATAACGACAGACCCAGCTTGGCCGAACGCTCGGTTTATTTCAATCTCCCTCGCTCAGCTTTGAGTGGCTTACGTATTCGTTCGACAATCGTGCTCTGGAAGTTTCTGAAAGAGGAGAGGTTTGATGTCGTTATTTGTCATCGTTTCAGACCGACTTCTATGATTTTACGATTAGCAAAATGGGTAGGGAACCCTGATTGCATCAGCGTAATTCACAGTTTTAGTGATTATCGAGCCCGATCACGTCTTGCTTTCATCAGCAGAAATGCAAGCTCGCACTCACATTTCATTGCTGTTTCAGATGCACTGAGAGAGCATCTCATCAGGCTTAACTCTGGTTTTAGCGTCAAAAACACATCGACGATTACTAATGCAATTGATATGGCTGCTATTGCAAAGCTGCAGTATGAAAAGGATGAAGCCAGAAAAAAATTAGGAGTAAAAGCCGACGCAACCCTTATTGGCGCTATTGGCAGATTAGTGACTGTGAAAGGTCATGTTTACCTCATCCAGGCTTTCGCACGTCTCACAGAGCGCTACCCAAACGCGCAACTTTTGATCATTGGTGAGGGTTCGCAACGGAAAGCCTTGGAAGACACAGCTAGAGCGCTGAATATACAAGACAAAGTTCAATTGCCGGGAGAAATTGATGGTGCCGTGAGATATACCAAGGCTTTTGATATCTGGACAATGCCATCTCTTAGCGAGGGACTCGGGCTTGCTTTGTTAGAAGGAATGAGTGCTGGTCTGCCATGTATAGCTTCGGATATCCCAGCTATGCGTCCATTGATCGATGGCGCAGGTGGTATCGCATGTACGCCAGGTAGTATTGAAGAGCTAACTGAAGCACTCGATGCTTATCTGTCCATGACCCAAGAACAGCGTAAGCAGAACGGGCTTGCGGCTTATGATTATCTTATTCAAAATCATAATATTGACTATTACCAAGCTACGTATAGACAGCTGGTAGAGAGACTTATTAATGATCGCTAAACAATATTTCAGTTATGCCATTCTATTGGTCTTAGCAGGTTTTTTGTTGATGCCTTCCAGCAAGTCAGTTAACAATATTTTTTATATGCTGCTTGCTGTGCCTGCAGTTTTTTTCTATCTAGTTAATATTAAAAATTATAAATCATGGAGTCATGTAGATTTATGTTTTGCTGCATTTATAGGGTATTGTTTTACTATAGGAATTTTACATGACTTTTCCTTCGCCAAATACTGTCTGTATTTAACCTTATTTATGTTTATTGTTTCGAGATTGATAGATGTGGATTTCTTTGAAAATCCAAAGGTCATTCGTACAGCTTTTTGGGCGCTAATCTCTTATGTAATTTTATCTGCGGTATTTCATGCTGCAAATGGTATTTACGAGCTTGGCGATCGTATAGTCGAACTTCCTTCTCGGTTGCAAGGACCCATATTTACTAGCATGTTAATTGTTTCAGTATTAGTGCTGGTAACACCTGTTTGGGTCCGCGGAAAAAATTACACTGAAGCTATCTTGGGGGCTACTCTAGTACTGGTTTGTGTTGGATTTATCTTACAGAGTCGAACGGGCTTGGTTGGCGTTGGACTGTGGGCAATCTGTGTATGTATTTGGCTGACCTATAAGTACAGGTTGGCTGGTTTAGCTTTTGCAATCATTATGATGACTTTTGCTTTTGTCCTAGCAGGTGGGCTGTTAGTGGAGAGTGATAAGTTACTCAACTTGGTGGCTAGAGCAGATGCTGGGAGGTTCGAAATTTGGGCTTATTTCCTCTCATCATGGCGAGATTGTGGTGTGTTCAGTGGTTGTGGTTTGGGCTTTGAGATGTCAGATCGAGTCAATGGTCAACAGATACTTCACCCTCACAACATTTTTCTAACGCTGGGAGTGCATCTGGGGATATTACCTTTAATACTGTTTGTCCTGATGATGACGGCTACACTTTATCTGGCTGTTGCGCAGAAAAATTGGTGGGGCGCTTATCTTGCTATGGCGCTAGTGCTATCGAACTTTGATGGACACTTAGTGGTAAATAGTCTAAACGAGCTGTGGTTACTTATCTGGTTGCCAATGGGGTTGATTTTAAACAAGCACTTAGATCATGCACCAAAAAGAGAGCAATAAAAAACTGAGTTTGTCATATTTTATGAGCCATTGACAATCTTCCAGAAGTTGTCTCTTACCACGTTGTGGGTGAAGTTGTTTTCAACCTTATCGTTTATTTTGTTTTTTAATGATTTAAGACTGATTAGATCAGCATTGTACTGAATAATAAGCAGTTCTTTTAATCTTTCTGCATCACCAATAGGAAACCCTTTCGCTACTTGATCGATTGCCTCGAGATTCCCATTGCAGTAGCTTGCTATGACGGGAAGTTCAGCAGCATATGCTTCAAGCAGTGCAATTGGAAGCCCTTCCCTAATCGAGCTCAGCACGAAACAATCAAAGCCTTTTAAGTACTTGTAAACATCTGGAACAGCTCCTAAAAACTTTATCTTGTGCTGCATGTTTTTAGAATCTACCAATGCCTTTAATTCTTGTTCCAGCTCACCTTTTCCCGCGATGAAGAGCTGTGCTAGTGGCATTTTTTTTGATGCCAAGCAGAATGCTTCTATGAGTGTTTTCTGGTCTTTATCGGAGTGTAGCCTTCCGACATTTATAAAAGAGTAATTTTCTGTCAAGCAAAGTCGTTTTCGAGCTTCTGATCTTGATAGCATGCCATTTCTAATGCCTTGAAAGTCTAGTGAGTTGTATAGGTGTACTATTCTTTCTCGAGGCATGAATGGAAGAGATTTTCTAATGTCATCACGAATAGCTTTTGAGACTCCGATTAGTGTTAAGTTTTTACAAAAACGGATATAAAGCCTTCGAGATAGGCGACGAAAATTTCCGTCTATGTGACAGACTCCATAAACGGGTATATTTTTAAGTTTGGTGGCCATGTATATTGCTCTATATCTGTGAGCCACTACGAATTCAAATTGATACTTCTCATGAAGCTTCTTGATTTCTTTGCTAAGTTTCAGCTTGAGACCGCTGGTTTCTCTATTCGACGCCTCTAGAAAAATCACTTCAGCTTTTAGTGTTGAGGCGATGCTTTCGCTTTTTTCCCCTTTTATAAAGACAACTATCGGTTGAATTTCAGAGCCGTCGAAGTAACTAGCATATTGGCATGCAACAGAAAAAAAGGGAGGCTTGTAGTCATTACACAGAATCAAGGCATATCGAGTTTTGTATTTGCTCATATTCTCAGCTTTAATCTAGAGATTTTTATTGCTTTTGGATCAGGTGTTTTTCTTGTTGGTTTTTCTGTCAACAATTTGCCAAATTCTGCGGCTTTTTGCAGACAGACGCGGTTCGTTGAAATACTTTTGCATGAAATAGATCCGATCACGCAAGTTCCAGTTAGGCCCTGAGTGACGGTGCAGGGTTTGCAGATCTCTGACCATGGCCTGACGTTTTAAGGGTGTCCATTTCATTTTTTCCAAATCGATCAAGCGGATTTTCCAGCGACCTTTTTTGGAAAATCGGACAAAGATGTGCTTCGGGTACAGGCAATTGTGCTGATAGTGGTGGGTGTGCAAGGTGCTGATCACCCGAGCCAGTTTTTTCAGCAGTCGGCGGCGCTCTTTGCCAGTCAATGTGTTGGGATCAATGGTTTCCAGGGACTGATATTTTTCCAGTGATCGGGTCACCAGAATCGAGCGCATTTTATTCAGACCAAAATAAAGCGGTTCGAGTGTAGGGATCTGCTTGTTGATCAGGCGCTGGATGTTGCGGTATTCCTTCTGAAACGTGGGAATGCCGCGAAACGGATGCCGCCAGGTGCGGGTGATGTGATTTTCCTGACGTTTGATAAACACGACTTGTTTATTTTGCTCATCTTCAAGCGCGTATTTAACGACACCACTCCAGCCGCCGCGACGTTCGTTAGGGGCTTCAAACCATTCGCTTTTCAGTGTCCACAGTGAATCAAAATCATCCAGTTTGTGTTTGCTTAACAGCTGTTTGCTTTTTCGATCTGGAAATTCAGTCATGATGGAATACGAGCATTACTTGGCAAAGTGATATTTGATTTTAGCGGTAATGGTTTCTGCCTGTATATCTTTCATGCATTTGTGGTGGCCCAGCGGACATTCCCGCTTGAAGCAGGGCGAGCATTCGATAGGTAGCTGCACGATCTGTGCAAGCTCAGAAAGCGGCGGAGTAAAAGCCGTTGAGGTGGGGCCATAAATGGCGATAAGCGGTTTTTGTAGTGCGGCAGCGATATGCATTAAGCCAGAGTCATTTGAGACCACGACATCGGCGGTATCAATAAGGTCAATCGCTTCAGCCAGCTGGGTACGGCCACACAGGTTGATCAGTGATGATCTGAGCGCCGGGTCAACATGTGAGCAAATTTCATCGCCGGTGCTGGCATCGGCTTTTGAGCCCATGATCAACACTTGCCAACCCATCTCGATAAAATCAACGGCCAGATCAGCATAATGTGCAGCAGGCCATTGTTTGGCTGGCCCGAATTCAGCGCCCGGACATAAAATCAGCCGTTGTTGCTGTTTGAGGCGCGGTGGATCAATTGCTGTCGCCGACTGGCCAGCAATCATGTGCGGCTTTTGATAGCTTGGCGCTTTTCTGGCCTCTACCGCAGGTTGTGCCAGCGCCACAAAGCGTTGCACCATCAGAGGTAGCGCCTGCTTATTCAGCTTGCGGGCATCATTGAGCAAGCCATAACGCATTTCGCCCAGCCAGCCAGTGCGGACTGGAATCCTCGCAAACCAGGGGATTAATGCGGATTTCCAGGAGTTGGGTAGCACAATGGCGCGATCATAATTCTCATCGCGCAGTTTCAGGCCGATGGCTTTACGCTGTTTCCAGGCAAACATGCCATGGGTGACCGGCATGGAAATCGCCTGATGGACTTCCGGCATCCGCTCCAACAAAGGCCGACTCCAGTCCGGAGCCAGCACGTCAATCTGCACGTCAGGATTATTCTGGCGCAAGGCCATGAACAACGATTGCGCCATCACCATATCACCGACCCAGGACGGGCCGATGATCAGAATTTTGTCAATTTTGTGCTGTGTCATCCCCTCAGTGTAGTGCTGAATGGGTCACAAAGATCAAGATTATTCCGGCAACAATCAGAATCATTTGCTGCAGTGTTTCACTGAGCTGCGCTTTGGCATGCAAACTGGGGATCAAGTCGGCAACGGCGACATAGATGAAACTTGAAGCCGCGATAACAAGTACATACGGCAGCAGGTGATCGAGGGAGGACAGGGCAAAATAGGCAATCACCGCACCGACCACGGTGCCGAGGCTGGACAGAATATTAAAAAACAGTGCTTTTTTGCGGCTGTAACCACTGTGCAGCAAAATGACAAAGTCACCTAGTTCCTGAGGGATCTCATGTGCGGCGATGGCGATGGCGGTGACGATACCCAGATGAACATCAGTTAAAAAGGCTGCGGCAATCAATACACCATCAACAAAATTATGAATGCCATCACCAACCAGAATCAGCGCCCCTGCGGCTTTGCCCTGGTGTTGCTGCGCATGTTCGCTGTGGTGGTCAGTGCCCAGTTCCGGAATATTTTCATGACCGTGATGGCTGTGACAGTGACGCCAGAGCAACATTTTCTCCAGCAGGAAAAACGCCAGCAAACCAATCAGCAAGGTCAGACCGAGATCATGCGGGTCGACCATGAATTCATGCTCAATGGCATGAGGCAGCAAGCCGAGAAATGAGGCACCCAGCAAGGCGCCGATAGCAAAGCTGACCAAGTGGGGCACCGCATGATGGCGGGTTTTGCCGGGAAGAAGAAGAAACGAGGAAGCAATAATGACGCTCAACAGACCGCCGAGCAGGCTGAAGCCTACAATCCAGAGTAACAATTCCATAACAATCCAATCAGGGGTGAGTGGGGAAGATCATACCTTAAATTGATACACCATATCACTAGCGTCAAGCTCAAGCAGACATGACAACCGCGTGGCTGACGCTGATCTTGTCGATAAGCAGGCAATGACCGCAAAACCCGCCACTCTCGACTCTCCACGTCATTCTCGCGACTCTCCGTGTCATTCCCGTGACACTCCCGTGAGCTTCCTCAACATTCCAGCGACTCACCCTGCGTCATTCCCGCGCAGGCGGGAATCTGAGGCCTGCAGAGCTCCCAGACAAAGGCCCAAATTTTCCACAAAAACGGTGGAGTTGGATGTCGATTCTCCGAGTCATTCCCGTGACACCCCACCCGTCATTCCCGCGATCCCCACCTTTCATTCCCGCAATCCCCCCTCCCGTCATTCCCGCGCAGGCGAGAATCTGAGGCCAGCAGAGCTTCCAAACAAAGGCCCCAAATTTTCCGCAAAAACGATGAAGTTGGATGTTGATCTACTCCAGCCAGATAATCGAGGCCATTCGGCCAGTCACGCCATCCCTGCGATAGGAAAAAAACTGATCCGCCTGATTAAAGGTGCAATATTCGCCGCCAAAGATATTGTGAACACCACGCAGTTGCAGTCGCTGTCTGGCGAGTTGGTAGATATCCGCGTAATGATGACCATTTTCAGATGCGGTAAACGCCTCAGCTGCAATGGCATGATGAGCGGTAAACGCCTGATAGACTTCCGGACCAACCTCAAATGCACTTGGTCCTATCGCAGGTCCAAGCCAGACCAGCAAATCCTGCATTGGAGCGTTAAAACGTTTGACAGTGGTTTCGATAATGCCGCTAAGCAGGCCGCGCCAACCCGCATGAATCGCAGCCACTTGGTTGCCTCGAACATCACAAACCAGCAAGGGCAGGCAGTCAGCCGTTAATACACTACAGACATGGCCGGGCCGCTCACTGATGATCGCATCTGCCTCGATCCCGCTTTGCCACTCATCGCTGTCAATCACCCGCGTACTGTGAGTTTGATTGAGCCAGAGCGGCATTTCAGGTAAGTCGGCGAGTGTGATCAGTTGCTGCCGATTGCGATGGACGTTTTTGGGATCATCTGCGACATGGTCGCCAAGATTGAGACTGTCATAGGGCGGGGGACTAAAACCCGCTTGCCGGGTGGTGCAGATGGCTTTGATATGGGCTGGAGCAGGCCAGTCAGGCACTATCAATGCACTGCTGGTCATCGGCTGGCATGTCCCGAGAGAAAATTACGCCACTGCAACAATAATTCCGCATCAACGGCAGCACAGGCCGATTTTGATTGCAGGCTCGGCTCTGACAAGCTGTTTCCCTCAAGTGAAGTGATATAGCCTCCTGCCTCACTGATGATGAGCTGCGCTGCCGCGTAGTCCCAAAGCAATTGTTTGCCGTGAAGATAAAGCTGACAGCGACCTGCCGCCAACCAGCATAATTCGAGTGCAATTGACCCCAGGCTGCGCTGCGAACCATAAGGCCTTTCGGTGATAAGTCGTTGGCTCAGCTCCGGAGGCAGCCGTTTGAAATCAACCATGGCAAGGGTTTGACTGATATCGAGTTTATTGTGGGAGGTTTGCAAAGGTCGATCGTTCAGCCAGGCACCTTTGCCGAGTTGGGCGGTAAAGCATTCATCGCGGATCGGATCATAGACCAGCCCGTGGCTAACCGAGTTATTCTGCAGCAGGGCCAAGGAGACCGAAAAGCAGGGCATGCCAGAGGCAAAATTACTGGTGCCATCAATGGGATCCAGGCACCAAAGCGGTTTTCCTTCGCTTAACAGTTCGGCCTGCTGGCTGGCAGGCATTTCTTCGCCAAGCAGTTTGATGTCGGGATAATGTTCCGCCAGCCGTTCAGTGAGTATGTCCTGCATCATCCGATCAGCAATGGTGACAATACTGCCATCTGCTTTGTATTGCCGGTTCACCGCGTTGAATCGCGGTAGCAGAATTTCTCTGCTGATCTCCCTTATCAGGCGAGTCAGCTGTTGCAGGTCGATAGTCATAAATTCAAGTATATCAGTGAAATAGCAGGGCTCAGAAAATTTACCTGGCCAAGGTCTGTTCAGCTTCATCTGTTGTCAGCGATGGGGGCTAGACTGAAATGTCTCGGATGCGCGTGCTGATGTGTTGTAAATGTTTAACTGGAATATGAATGATTTGGTTTTATCAGGACTGAACAGCCTGTAAACTGGGCTGTTACAGACATTAATCCAGAACATTCAAATCATGCGCTGCGCCAGATTCTTTTTCCCCGAGCTACCTCGAGCTGCTATTGAGGTGACACTGCCAGATACCGTGTTCCGACACGCGGTACAGGTGTTGAGGCTAAAATCCGGCAGCCCAATCAGATTATTTGATGGACACGGTTATGAATGTGAAGCCACATTGGTGGATGTACAGCGACGTGAGGCGGTTGCAAGACTGGCCGAGCCGCTGGAGACTGCAACCGAGTCGAGCTTGTCGATCACCTTGATGCAAGGGATCTCACGCGGTGAGCGTATGGACTTTGCCATTCAAAAGGCTGTTGAGCTTGGGGTGACACGCATCATGCCTGTGGTGACCGAGCGATGTAATGTGCCGATGGATGCCGCCCGAGCTGACAAGCGTCAAGCGCACTGGCAAGGTGTGATTATCAGTGCTTGTGAGCAGAGTGGCCGAAGTGTGCTGCCTGAACTGATGCCGGTCACTCCCTGGACTGAGGCGTTGTCGGTATCAGCTGACTGCAAAATCGTCTTGTCGCCGGAAGCCACTCAGACAGTCAGGCAACT
Source organism: Methylophaga lonarensis MPL (assembly GCF_000349205.1). Lineage (GTDB taxonomy): Bacteria > Pseudomonadota > Gammaproteobacteria > Nitrosococcales > Methylophagaceae > Methylophaga > Methylophaga lonarensis. The sequence continues at coordinate 58,187 of NZ_APHR01000017.1, forward strand.
TCAACCTGCCAGCGAGCTTGCGCTGCTGATTGGACCTGAAGGCGGTTTAACCGAACAGGAAGTCATGCAGGCAATCGAATATGATTTCAATGCAATTCAATTCGGCCCGCGTATTCTGCGAACCGAAACAGCATCTGCCGCAGCCTTGGCCGTGCTGCAATCAATGTGGGGCGATCTTGGATGAATGACAGTACCATTGTGCTGATAATACTTGCGGTCGTCGCCTGGCTTTGGTGGGACAGCCGAGGCGTGGCAGAATTGGCTATAGAAATTGCCAAACAACGCTGTCACTGGGCAGGTGTGACTTTTCTTAATGATACGGTGGCCTGGAAAAAGGTGCGCCTCAAGCGCAACAGACAAGGACGCATGCAGATTCAGAGAACTTATTTTTTTGAGTTCGCCAGTGATATGCAGCAACGTTATCGTGGTGAAATTGTCATGTTGGGCAAGCAACTGCAATCCATTGATATGGAAGCCTACCGCGTAGGCTGAACCGAAAACAGGAGGCAATCATGTCAATTTTGACGGCAATGATCGTCGATGACTCCAGAGTAGCCCGAATGACTTTGAGCAAAATGCTCAAGGCAAGAGAGCTTGAAGTAATAGAGTTTTCCGATGCTGAGCAGGCGCTTCAGGCACTGCAGGAACAGGCCTCACCTGATGTTATTTTCATGGATATGATGATGGAGGGGATGGATGGGCTGACTGCGACCGCCCGAATAAAATCCGACCCCAGTTTTGCAAATATCCCGGTGATTATCTGTACCGGTAATGATGGTGAAGTTGAGCAACACCGGGCGGATATTGCTGGCGCACACAGTATTCTCAGCAAACCACCCGCTACGGAAGTGCTGGATGCGATCATTGCGGAACTGCACTCAGCAGAACCTGAGCTGACGGTTAGTTTTGCCGATGAAGATACGCTGACATTCGAACAGCCGGATGACGCTGATGATGGATTAAGTTTTGATTTGTCAGCAAGCCTCGCTCCCGAGCTTCCAGAACTCAATATTGCCGAGCCGAGAAAAGACGCGGAAAAACCGGTCTTGGCAGAGGTGGAAGCCACCTTGAACCGTACTTTTGTACCACAATTACAGTCCACCATTGAGCAACAGACTCGCCAACTGACGGAGCAATTATTCGAACAGCTTGCTGAGAAGTTACGACAGGAGATTGCCAGCCAACCCGCTGCGGATTCATCGTTGGCGCTGATGGATGCCGAACCTAGCAGTCAGCAGCCGACAACAGCAGCTCCTGAGTTTTCTGAGACGGAGCTGGCTGAAGCAATCCAGGCGGGTATTCGAGAACAACTGGCTGGCGTGCTAAATCAACAGCAAGCAGATTTGCGTACGCAATTGACCGCGGAAGTCATGCAATCAGTGCAGGCCGAGTTACAACGTGAGTTGCAGAAAATTTCCGGCAAACAAATTGAGGCGATGGTGGCAAACAAAACTGTCGGCACAACAAGGCAAGTTACAAACGCATCTTGCCAGCATGGAACAGGACTGGCAGCAGCGTTTGG
>NZ_APHR01000018.1 GCF_000349205.1 Methylophaga lonarensis MPL
TGTGCGACTTGCAACAGGCATTGATGCAACTGAGGGGCAATGGCTCGTCTCTGACTCCGATAGATATTGATTGCGTGAACTCATCGCCAGACCGTCCTGTTCGCGACAGGTGGGCACCGAGATAATTTCAATCGGCAGGTTGAGATCGTCAACCAGACGACGAATCATCAATAACTGCTGGTAGTCCTTTTCACCAAACAAGGCCATATCCGCTTGAACCAGATTGAACAGTTTGGTCACCACGGTTGCAACGCCGTCAAAGTGTCCGGGGCGCATCTTGCCACAGAGTTTGTCGTCAACACCCGGCACCACGACTTTTGTCTGGGCCGCCATGCCTTTGGGATAGATCAGTTCTGCAGGTGGCGTGAACAGGAGATCACAGTCCGTCTCACTGAGTTGCTGAATATCCTGTTGCAATGTTCGTGGGTAAGCCTGCAAATCTGCCTTGTCGTCAAATTGCAGTGGATTGACAAAAATACTGACCACCACCTTGTCGGCAATGGTCTGTGCCCGCTGAACCAGACTCAGATGACCTTGATGAAGATTACCCATTGTCGGTACAAAGGCGATGCTCATTTGCTGGGCACGCCAGGTTCTAATCTGCGCGCGCAGACCTAATAAACTATCAACGATCTGCATTAATACTGTTGCTCCGGCCCCGGAAATTGACCGTTTTTAACGGACTGCACATACAGACTGACCGCCGCAGGTATATGGCCTGCTTCAGCGAGAAAATCATGACTGAAACGTGGTCGCTTACCCGATGTGATGCCCAGCATGTCATAAAGCACCAGCACCTGACCATCACAATCCTTACCGGCTCCAATGCCGATCACCGGAATACGTAGTTGCTCGGTAATACTTTTTGCCAGACTGGCTGGAACACATTCCAGCACCAGCATATCAGCACCCGCAGATTGTAAATCAAGCGCATCTTCAGTGATTTGCTGGGCTACTTGAGATTCACGCCCTTGGACATGATATCCCCCGACACGGTGCACAGACTGCGGCAACAAACCAAGATGACCACAGACGGGAATGCCCCGCGCGGTCAGTTCTCTGACAGCCGGAAGCACGGTTTTGCCACCTTCCAGCTTCACCATATGAGCACCACCTTCTGCCATCAATCTGGCCGCGTTGAGCAAAGCCAGATCAATATTGGCGTAGCTCATAAATGGCATATCGGCCACCACAAAGACTTTTTCGCTGCCCCGAACCACATTGGCCGTGTGATAAATCATGTCATTGACGCTGACAGGCAGCGTACTCTCCTGGCCTTGAATCACCATCCCCAGAGAATCGCCCACCAGGATGACGTCCACGCCAGACTGTTCGAGCAGATGACTAAAACTCGCGTCATAAGCGGTCAGAACGGCAATTTTTTCCTGCGCTACTTTCATTTTGCGCAGGTTGGCAAGGCTGAGTCGGCTCATGCTATTTACCTCTCACCGGTAATGGATTGTAGTAATGCCGGCCTGTCTGAAGATTGCAAATCTGTTCCAGAAGCTGCTGGTAATCCTGCTCGCTGTTAACCAAATCAATTTGCTCGGCATTGACGATCAGCAAAGGCGAAGCATCGTAGTAATGAAAAAAATCGGCATAGCTGTCCGCCAGTCGTTTCAGATAGGCATCTTCAACATATTGCTCGTAACGAATTCCTCGCGCGGCAATACGGTTCTTGAGAACCGGCAATGAAGCTTGCAGATAGATCACCAAATCAGGTGTGCGATGATGCATGGTCAAGTTGTCATAGACCATGTTGTAAAGTGCCAACTCATCATCATCGAGCGAAATCTGCGCGAACAGACGATCTTTTTCCACCATGAAATCGGCAATTTGCAAATCGGTAAACAAATCTTCCTGATGCAAGGATTTTGACAATTTAACACGCTGCATCAGGAAGCTCAGCTGGGTAGGCAAGGCCGACTGTTTGGGTTGCAGGTAAAACTTTTCCAAAAACGGATTTTGCTCGGGTTGTTCGAGTATCGTTCCGCCCATAAAACTCTCAGCAAGTCGTTTCACCAAGTGCGTTTTGCCAACGCCAATGGGACCCTCTACGACAATATATCGGTGCGGCAAGTTGTTCATTGAGTCTCTTCCATTTTTTCCAGTCCATCAGTCGGACAATGCAGGCAAAGTTCTGCAACATTGCCAAGCCCGGGGACAGACAAGTTTGGGGCAACCTCGGCAAGCGGATAAAGCACAAATGGACGCAAGGCAATGCCAGGATGAGGAATTGTCAGTGTTGCATCGGTAATCTGTAACTGTCCATACAACAGAATATCCAGATCCAGTGTTCGCTCTCCCCAGTGTCGCCGACGAATCCGGCCGTGCGCTTGTTCAAGCGCCTGAAGCTGTCCGAGTAACTCGTGTGCAGACAAGGCGGTTTCAATTTCGGCGACTGCATTGATGTAATCTGGCTGATCCTGCGGACCCATCGGTGGGCTTTTATACAGGCTTGAGCTCTGAATCAGCTGACTGTCAGGCAAGTCATTCAGCGCTTGCAAAGCTGATTGCACTTGCGCTGCGGGATCATCAAGGTTGCTTCCAAGACCAATAAAAACCTGCATCAGTCTTCCTTGTTCACCGGTTTACGCCGTCTGCGCCTGCGTCGGGGCTTGCGTTTTTCAGTGTCGCCTTGCCCAGACAAACTCTGCACCATCTCATTTTGTTCGTTCACAGGCACAGCCTGAAACCGGGTCCACCAGTCGACCAACGGTTGAATCGATTCTCCAGCCTCGGCTCTTAATGCAAGGAAATCATATCCGGCCCGAAATTTGGGGTGTAACAGCAAACTAAATGCGCGTTTGCCCTGTCGCTTGGTCAGGCGTGGCTGCAGACTCCAGATATCTCTGGTGACCATGCTGTAACGCTTGGGAATAGCAACACGCTGAACCTGTTCGGACAGCACTTCTGTGGCTGCCCGTTGCATCGCCGGCATTTCAGGCATCCGGGTCTGATAATGCTGCCAACGTTGACGTAGCGGCTCCCATAGCAGTGCAGCAAACAGGAACGCAGGCGTGACAGGTTTATTGTCTGCCAGCCGCTTATCTGTATTTTCCAAGGCTTTCATCAGCAAAGTTCGAGGGTAGTTATCGGCCTCGGTTTTCAACAAAGCTGCGGTTTGTGGGTACATGTGATCAAACAAGTGATAGTGACACAACAGCTCATGTGTCATCGCGGCCTGCCCGCTCAAGTAAAGCTTGAGCGTTTCGTCGAATAATCTGGCGGCTGGAATATCCGCCAGCAAACTTCCGAATTTGCTGATCCCTGCTTCCGTTTCTGGTGCCAGTCGCAGACCAAGTTTGCCCATAAAGCGCACGGCTCTGAGCATGCGAACCGGATCTTCACGGTAACGGGTTTCTACATCGCCAATCAGCCGAATCAGTCCCGCTTGAAGATCTGCAATGCCGCCAGTGTAGTCAACAATCGAAAAATCGCGAATGTTGTAATAGAGGCATTGACTGTGAAATCACGTCGCCAGGCATCCTGAGCCAATGTGCCGTAAACATTGTCCTGCATGATGCGACCCTGATCATCGACATGCATTTCCGCTTCTGGCGGTGCTCTGAAAGTAGCGACTTCGATGATCTCATCACGACCAAAACGAACATGTACCAACTTGAAACGCCGACCAATCAGGCGGCTGCGCCGAAATAACTTATGAACTTCTTCGGGCAAGGCATTAGTGGCAATGTCAAAATCTTTGGGTTCGTGACCCAGCAATAAGTCACGAACACAACCGCCGACCAGATAGGCTTCATAGCCAGCCTCGTTGAGCGTGTACAGCACCTTGAGCGCGCTTTGCCGGATTTGCTTGCGGGAGATCGAGTGCTTGTCTCTAGTTAAAATCAGCGGCTCTGCCACCTGAGTAGCTTTTGCAGCACCCTTGGATGGTTTCAGTTTGTTAAGAATTTTATTCAATGAAAACATAGGTGGCGAATCATACCATGCGTGGATAAAAAGGCTCTGTGCAATGATGAAACACAAGCCGTCTCATCAAAGCAAGGCTAACTGAACAGGACGAAATGATCGCCGATGCACTTCTGAGGGGCCCAATTGCTGCAAGGCCTGGCGATGCTGGGCCGTCGGGTAACCTTTATGCGTTGCAAGTCCGTAGCCCGGATAGAGCCTGTCGAGTTGCTCCATTTCCTGATCCCTGGCAACTTTGGCCAGAATCGAAGCCGCAGCAATCGCAGGCTCGGTCAAATCTCCTTTAATCACGGTAGTCACAGGACAGTTCAACGTTGGCGCATGATTACCATCGACCAGCACATGATGAGGTGCTATTGATAATGCCATCACCGCCCGCTGCATCGCCAGTAGCGTTGCTTGCAGAATGTTCAGTTGGTCTATTTCGTGTACTTCCGCGCGTCCTAGCGCCCATGCCAGCGATTGTTGTTTGATCTGAGGCACCAGAGCTTCTCTTTGTTTGGCTGACAGTTTCTTGGAGTCGGTCAAACCCGCAATAGCAAAATCATCGGGCAAAATAACCGCGGCGGTCACAACAGGCCCTGCAAGTGGTCCTCTACCCACTTCATCAACACCCGCTATCAACGGACTGGTCATCAACCCTGTTCCACCAGCTGAATAATCAGTTTTGCAGTATTGTCTGCGCCACCGGCAGGCCCAAGTGCCGTTAAAACTTCCTGACGCAACTGTTCAGCTCTGCTTTTGGCATGTGGATGTGTCAGCAGATCGGTCAATTGCTGTTCCAGCCGTACGGCAGTGACTTCATCCTGCAACAACTCCGTCACTGCATTACGCTCGGTCACGATATTACAAAGGCCGACGTAGGGTATTTTCACCAGATGTTTGAGGATTCGATAACTCAGCGGTGCAACACGGTAGCAAATGAAGTGCGGAACGCCGTGCAGCGCAATTTCCAGCGTCACTGTGCCGGATGCGGCGATAATGGCATCGCAACTTTTTATCACCTCATAGAAGTTGTCTTCTATCAATGTGACCGGCAAATTGCTCTGATTAACTAAGGCCTGCAATTCCCCAACATCGATGCCGGGTGCCACCGGCAGCAGGATATCAAGATCAAAGTGGCGATTTTGGATACGCTCAGCGGCTTCAAGCATCACCGGAAGCAAACGTGAAATTTCACTGTGACGACTGCCCGGAAACAATCCGATGATTCGCCGCTGACTATTTATTCCAAGTTTTTCCCTGGCTTGCTCGACAGATAAGTCATTTTTAACAGCATCGACCAGTGGATGTCCGACACAGGTTACCGGCACCTCTGCAGACTGATACAAACTCTGCTCAAATGGAAACAGGACTGCCATATGGTCAACATAACGCTTGATCTGTTTGATACGGCCCGGCCGCCAGGCCCATATTTTCGGGCTGATGTAGTAAAGCACCGGAATACCGAGCTTTTTTGCCTGTTTGGCGAGCTTGAGATTGAAACCGGGATAATCCACAAGTACCAGTAAATCAGGCTTTTCTCTGGCAAGTCTGTCAACAACACCGTTAAACACCTGTTTGATCCGTGGATAACTTTTGATGACTTCCACCAACCCCATTACGGCCAGCTCAGCGAAGTCATACACAACATCCACACCTGCCTGACGCATTTTTTCCCCACCTACACCGCTGAGGTGAATCGTCGGCTGAATCTGTTTCAGTGCCTGTGCGACACGTGCTGAATGTGCCTCACCGGAGGCCTCACCTGCAACGATGAATACGTGATAGCGATCTGCCATTTAGGTTTCCAGATAACCCATCAATTCAAGACCAAATCCAGAAACTCCAGTAAGTTTGGTTGGCGTGCCAATGACCCGCATTTTTCTGACGCCAAGTGCTGACAGAATCTGCGCTCCTACACCAAAGGTTCGCATATCCCAGCCACCTTTCTGAGCCGAGACATCACCCTGATCCTGCATTTGATAACGTGCAATTTTGGCCGCCAGTTGCTTGTTTTGATCTGGCTGGCGCAGCACCACCAATATCCCTTTACCTGCGGCCTGGATATGCTGCATGACATCTGCCAAAGACCAATGTGCAGGCTCGCGCTGTGAAGCCAGCAAATCGCTGAGAGGATCAGCCATATGCACTCTGACCAGCGTTTCCTGTTCCGGGTCTATGTTTCCGTAAACCAGAGCCAGGTGAACCTGCCCGTTCACGGTGTCTTCAAAACTATGCAGCCTGAAATCACCATATTCGGTTGGGAAATAACACTCTGATAGTGTTTTGATAGACATTTCATTTTCAAGTCGGTAGCTGATCAGATCTGCAATCGTGCCGATCTTGAGCTGATGTGTTTCTGCAAAGCGTTCGAGATCCGGTCGACGCGCCATGCTGCCATCATCGTTGAGAATCTCGACGATCACTGCCGCTGGCTCGAAGCCGGCCAATTGAGCCAGATCACAGCCTGCTTCGGTATGGCCCGCCCGAGTCAGTACCCCACCTGGTTGTGCTTTGAGTGGGAAGATATGTCCAGGTTGAACCAGGTCTTCAGGACGGCTTTCTGGATTGGCCGCGACCTGGATGGTGAGTGCCCTGTCTGCCGCCGAAATGCCGGTAGTAACGCCAGTCGCCGCTTCAATTGAAACGGTAAAGTTAGTCGAATAAGGCGTTTGATTGTCTGTCACCATCAATGGCAGCCGAAGCTGTCGGCAGCGTTCTTCTGTCAGTGTCAAACAGATAAGACCGCGGCCAAAGCGAGCCATGAAGTTGATTGATTCAGCTGTTACACATTGAGCTGCCATGACCAGATCGCCTTCATTCTCGCGATCTTCATCGTCCATGATGATGACCATTTTGCCCTGACGTAAATCCTCGATGATTTCTTGACTGCTATTCAGCTTCATGATGCAAAGCCATGTTTAACAAGGGTTTCATAACTCAGGCCTGCGGCATTACCGGGCAGCAGTCGCTCCAGATATCGGGCGATCAAATCCACCTCAAGGTTGACCGACTGACCAATGGAATAATCACGGATAATAGTTTCCTGCATGGTGTGCGGAATAATGTTGATTTCAAACCCCGTGTCAGTGACTGCATTAACGGTAAGGCTGACCCCATCGACGCAGATAGAACCTTTTTCAGCCACATAGCGACGCAGTGGGGCCGGCATTTCGATGTGAAACTGCCATGAACGTGCCGATGGCTGTAATCGGGTTACTTTACCCAGTCCATCGACATGACCACTGACAAAATGACCACCCAGTCGCTCTCCTACAGCCAGTGCTTTTTCCAGATTGACGGAGCTTCCTGCAGACACACTGGCCAGACTGGTACGTTGCAAGGTTTCTTTGGAGACATCAAACGCCAGCGTTTGGCCTTCAATAGTCACCACGGTCAGACAGACGCCATTGACCGCAATACTGTCACCGAGTTTGACATCGCTGATATCCAGCTTGACGGTATCTATCAGTAAACGTATGTCGCCGCCTTGCGGCTGCAGCGATGCAATCCGCCCCACGGCGGCAATGATGCCGGTAAACATCTCAGAATTCCTCGTTATATTCAGGGATGGCGGTAATACGCCAATCATCTCCAATGGAGCGCATGTCGGTAATTTTCAAGCCGATATTTTGAGCCATGGTCGTCATATTCGGCAGTTCAAATGCGCCGCGGGCTTCGTTACCCATGATCTTTGGCGCTGTATAAATGACCAGTTCATCGATCAAGCGTGACCGCAGCAGAGCGCCGTTTAAAACCGCTCCTGCTTCCACCATCACTTCGTTAATTTCACGCTGTGCCAAAACCGTCATCAGTGCTGACAGATCGATGCTGTGTTCCAGTGAAGGCAATACAATCGTCTCAATATCGTGATGAGACGGTGTGTCGACTGCCGTTGCCAGCAGAACCTTTCCCGTTTTGAGTATTTGTGCATTTGCCGGCATGCGCAGATCCGTATCCACCACAATACGCAGTGGCTGTCTGACCGCTTGATTTTGAGGATACCAATCAAAATTTTCGGTGCCGCGAACATTCAGCAAGGGATCATCCGCCAGAATTGTGCCGATGCCTGTCAATATTGCCGAGCTCCGAGCTCTGAGCTTTTGCACATCAAGTCTGGCCAGGGGGCCGGTAATCCATTTGCTCTCACCAGAGGCCATGGCCGTTCTGCCATCAAGACTCATGGCGATCTTGCTGCGAACAAACGGTTTGCCCATGCGCATACGCTGGCAAAATCCCGGATTCAATTTTTCTGCCTGGTCGGCAAGTATGCCGGTGTGCACTTCAATACCCGCCTGTTGAAGCAAGGCAATGCCTGAGCCAGCCACAATCGGATTGGGATCCTGCATCGCCACAAATACACGTGCTACGCCAGCACGAATCAGCGAGTCCACACAGGGAGGGGTTCTGCCAAAATGACTGCAAGGCTCCAGCGTGACGTAGCAATCGGCACCTGCCGCCTCATTACCCGCCTCATAAAGTGCATTTATTTCAGCATGCGCTTCACCTGCTCGCTGGTGCCAGCCGCGGCCAATCACCTGACCCTGCTTGACCAGCACACAACCAACACGTGGATTGGGATCAGTGGTGTACAGTCCTTTCTCGGCCAGTCGTAGCGCATCGGCCATGAATTGTTCGTGCACATTCACCATTGCTGTCTCCCGTCCGTTTAGTTGTTCAGCCGGCGACGTCAAGCGGCTCAAACATCTGTTTTTTCGGAGCCAGCTCGATTCTCCATTCGCTCGATTTCTTCACGAAATGCATTCACGTCCTGGAAACTACGATACACCGAAGCGAACCGTACGTAAGCCACTTCATCAAGTTCACGCAGGGCATCCATTACCCAATCGCCTACCAACCGGCTTTGAACCTCACGTTCACCGGTCGCCCAGAGCTTTCTGACAATGGATTTGACAGCCTGATCAATGGCATCTGTACTGACTGGTCGCTTTTCCAGCGCCCGCATGATGCCTGCCTTGAGTTTGTTATCGTCAAACTGCTCACGCGAGTCATCGCGTTTGATGAGCCTCGGCATACTGAGTTCTGCTGTTTCGTAGGTGGTGAATCGCTCGTTACAGACTACACACATACGCCGCCGTCGAATCGCGTCTCCCTCGGCAGAGAGACGCGAGTCGATGACTTTTGAATCATCTGCACCGCAAAATGGGCAGCGCATCAGAGTTGGCCTTTCGAATCAGGCATACACCGGCAAGCGGTTACAAATTTCAACCACTTTCTGCTTGGTTTGTTCGATGACAGCAGAGTCACCCTTGCTGTCAATCACATCACACATCCAGGAGGCCAGCTGCGTACAATCCTGCTCTTTGAAGCCTCGAGTAGTGACTGCAGGTGTGCCGACACGAATGCCTGATGTTACAAACGGTGATTGTGGATCATTCGGCACCGCATTTTTGTTGACGGTGATGTGCGCATCACCCAGCCAGGCATCCACTTCCTTGCCTGTAAGACCCGCTTGGATAAAACTGACCAGGAACAAGTGGTCATCGGTTCCTTTTGACACCACATCATAACCTCGGGCCATGAACACTTCGGCCATGGCTTGTGCATTTTTGATGACCTGTTGCTGATATGTTTTGAACTCTGGCAACATGGCTTCTTTGAACGCGATGGCCTTGGCGGCAATCACATGCATCAATGGGCCGCCTTGAAAACCGGGGAAGACTGCTGAGTTGAGTTTTTTCTCAAGATCAGGATTAGCCTTGGCCAGAATCAGACCACCGCGTGGACCACGCAGCGTTTTGTGGGTTGTGGTTGTCACAACATCCGCGACTGGAACAGGATTCGGGTAAAGACCTGCCGCTACCAATCCGGCAATATGTGCCATATCGACCAGCAGATAAGCCCCTACGGAATCAGCAATGTCACGAAACTTCTGCCAGTCAATCACTCGAGAGTAGGCAGAAAAACCAGCTACAACCATTTTCGGCTGATGTTCTTTGGCCAGTCGCTCAACTTCAGCGTAATCAATTTCACCTGTTTCAGTGTTAATGCCATACGACACCGAGTTATAGATTTTGCCAGAGGCACTGACTTTAGCACCGTGAGTCAAGTGACCACCATGTGCCAGACTCATGCCGAGGATAGTATCACCGGGTTGCAGTAAAGCCAGATATACCGCGGCATTCGCTTGTGAACCTGAGTGAGGCTGAACGTTAGCATAATCGGCGCCGAACAAAGTCTTGGCACGCTCAATCGCCAGGTCTTCGACCGTATCAACATGTTCACAACCACCATAATATCGCTTGCCAGGATAGCCCTCAGCATACTTGTTGGTTAATGATGAACCTTGAGCTTCCATTACCCTTGGGCTGGTGTAATTTTCAGAAGCAATCAGTTCGATATGATCTTCCTGACGTTGGTCTTCGGCTGAAATCGCTTTGAATACTTCATCGTCAAAACCCGCGATGGTCATGCTTTTCTTGTACACAGTATTCCCCTGTCTGTACTGTAAAATCCTGCGATATTGTATCTTACAAAGCACCGTGCATCTATGTGAGAATGGCTTTTTATTTGGCAAAAAACAGGAAAAGTCATGCATTTATCGCTCATTGGTACCGGGCTCATGGGACAAGCACTTGGCGAGCGTTTACTGGCTGAGCATCAGAGCCTGACAGTCTATAACCGTGACCATAGCAAAACATCGGGACTGGCAGCACTAGGGGCCAAGGTTGCCACAATACCTGGCGAAGCTGTTCAGCAAGCAGAAATCGTTTTAATGATGCTCAGTGATGCTGCTGCAATTCATTCTGTGCTGCAAACACTGACCAAAGCAGATATTGCAGATCGGCTATGGCTTCAATTAGCCACCATTGCACCTTCAGAATCAATCGAGATCGGCAAACAAATCAAAAAACTGGGTGGCAGGTATCTTGAATGCCCGGTACTGGGCAGCCTGCCTGAAGCACGTTCTGGCCGATTGATTTTGATGCCGGCAGGCAATCAGTCTGATTTCGAATCAGCATTACCATTACTCAGCATGATTGGCAGAGATCCTCAGTTCATCGGCGAAACAGGTCAGGGAGCAGCGATGAAACTGGCCATGAATCAGCTGATTGCCGGGCTGACGGCAAGCTTTTCGTTGAGTCTGGGGCTAGTCGAAAAACAAGGGATTCAAGTTGAGCAGTTTATGAGCTTGTTGCGAGAGAGTGCGCTCTATGCGCCGACATTTGATAAAAAGCTCAGCCGGATGCTCGACAGGCATTTCGATGGGCCTAATTTCCCCACCAAACACCTCGCTAAGGACACACGACTGTTTCTTTCAGTGGCCCAGTCCATGGGACTGAATACGCAGGGACTTGAGGGAATTGCAGGCATTCTCGATAAAACGCTGGAAATGGGGCTTGCCGACACCGATTATTCTGCTATTTATGCGGCGGTTAACCCAGCATCTGATTAAAACAAAAACGCCCCTTGATGGGGCGTTTTTATTCATTTATCCAGCAGGCTTTCAGATTTTGAAAAGATCCCGTCTGATGATGGTTTCCATCCGGTCCGGGCCCGTAGAGATAATATCGATCGGCACACCGGCCAATGATTCGACTTTTTCAATGTAGGCGCGGGCATTTTCCGGCAAATCATCGAATTGTGTCACTCCAAGTGTAGATTCGTGCCAGCCTGGCATATCGATATACACCGGTACGCAGCCTTCGAACTCGTCTGCGCTCAATGGCAATGTTGAAACATTCTGCCCGTCTTTCTGATAGGCAACACAGAGTCGAATCGTGTCAAGGCCGTCAAGCACGTCCAGTTTTGTCAAACACAAGCCGGTAATGCTGTTAATCCAGCTGGCCCGGTTCAATGCGACCATATCCAGCCAACCACACCGACGATCTCGCCCGGTTGTTGAGCCTTTTTCATGACCTTTTTCGGCAAGATGTTTGCCAATGCTGTCAGTCAGCTCAGATGGAAATGGCCCGCCACCGACACGAGTTGCATAGGCTTTGGTGATGCCCAGTACATAATCAATATGACATGGACCCACGCCTGCGCCTGTCGCACTTCCACCTGCCACCGTATTTGAAGATGTCACGTAAGGATAGGTGCCATGGTCGATGTCCAGCAATGCACCTTGAGCGCCCTCAAACATGACACGCTCACCGTTAATTGAATACTGTTGCAGCATCGCAGGAATATCGGCAATCAGCGGCAGGATCTGCTCACGCATTTCCATCAATTCAGCATGTATTGCCTTGAAATCGACCGCTTGAGCCTGATAGTAATTGATCAAAGAGAAATTATGAAAATCAACCAGCTCTTTCAATTTTGTTGTCAGTGATTGACTGTCGACCAGATCACCAACGCGTAAACCACGGCGCGCGACTTTATCTTCATAAGCTGGTCCGATGCCACGCCCGGTTGTACCAATCGCAGATTTACCGCGACGACGTTCACGTGCCTGATCCAGCGCAACGTGGAAAGGCAAAATCAACGGGCAAGCCGCACTGATTTTCAGTCTTTGACGAACCGGAATGCCTTTTGCCTCAAGCGAAGACATCTCACGGATCAAGGCTTCAGGAGATAACACCACACCGTTACCAATCAGGCACTGTACATGCTCACGCAGGATTCCCGATGGAATCAGATGAAGAATGGTTTTTTCGCCATTGATGACCAGTGTGTGTCCGGCATTATGTCCACCCTGAAAACGGACCACTGCCGAGACATTGTCAGTCAACAAGTCAACAACTTTACCCTTGCCCTCATCACCCCATTGAGAGCCAATTACAACAATATTATTCGCCACTTCAGTGCATTCCTGTTTCAGTCACCACCCAGTGACCTTGTTGTTTAGATAGAATTTTCTGTCCGGTTGATGGATTTGCTTCATCAGGAAACAAATAACTCACCACTTCGCCATTTTGCCGCAGATTTTCAACCGTACTGGCAAGTGATGGATCATCAGACCACGGCGCATAAATCACCGATGCTTGTGCTTGCCTGTCGAGCGGTATCTGAGTTGCAAGTTTCTTTAGATCAAGACTGAAGCCAGTCGCAGGCTGTCCATAACCAAAATCCTGACCAATCTCATCGTAGCGCCCACCCAGTGCAATCGCTTGAGCGGATCCGGGCTGATATGCGGCAAATACTATACCGGTGTGATAGTGATAACCACGTAACTCGGCAAGATCAAAATTAAGCGTCACAGAAGGTAACCGCTGCTCAGCCATTTCACCGATACGAGTCAGACTATTCAAGGCTTCCAGTACTTTGGCTGGAGCATTTTTTAACACTGTCTGTGCACGGGCGAGGACATCTTTGCCACCGTTCAATTCTGCCAGCGCTATGAGCATGTCATGGCTGTCCTGGTTCAGCTCAAAGCTGCTGACAAGGGACCGGATTTCAGCATCCGCCTTACGCTGCAAGGCTGAGAACAAAGCCTGTTCCTGTTCTGCATCCAATTGTGCCTGCTCAGCAAGGCCACGAAAAATACCTACATGACCAAGATCCAGCGACAGTGTTTGTACAGCCCCGCTCAGGGTCAACAGCTCGACCATCAGCTGAATACTTTCCATGTCGCTTTCGGGGCCGGAATGGCCAAAAATCTCAGCGCCGAGCTGGATAGGATTACGGGATTTTGCCTGACCTTCTGGCAAGGTGTGCAACACACTGCCAATGTAGCAAAGTCTCACTACACCAGAATGTTTCAGCTTATGGGCGGCGATACGTGCCACCTGCGGCGTCATGTCAGCGCGAATTCCCATCAGACGTCCAGTCAGCTGATCGATAAGCTTGAATGTTTGAATATCCAGTGTCTTGGCTGTACCCGTCAGCAATGAATCAAGATACTCGACCAATGGCGGCACCACGATTCGGTATCCCCAGGTCTGCATTTTATCAATGAGAATTCGATGCAGCTTCTCGAGTTGTGCGGCTTCGTCCGGCATCAGCTCGTCGATACCTTCAGGCAGTAGCCAACTTTCTTTGTTTGTCATTCAGTCATTTACCCAGTAAAGCAAGGCCAAGCCTGCCAGCATACTCAGCATGCCAATCACACGCAGCTGCTGATCCCGCATCCCTGCCATTTGCAGCAGGGCGCGCCGAAACGCAGCGGGATTCAAAAACGGCATGATGCCCTCAATCACTAGCATTAATGCCGCTGCCAGCAACAGGCTATGGATCAGGGCTTCATTCACACCTTATCGAGCCAGTGGATCACTGAAGCGATTAAAGAATTCACCTTGTGGATCGATGACCAGCAAATCATCCCCTCTGAACACATTTTTATATGCATTCAAACGACGATAAAGCGAGAAGAATTCTTGATTCTGTCCATAAGCATTTGCGTAGGTGTTAGATGCGATTGCATCGCCTTCACCTCGAAGTGTCTGAGCAGATCGTTCTGCTTCCGCAAGAATGACGATTCGTTGTCTATCAGCATCAGAACGAATCTTCTCGGCTTCTTCTGCACCACGTGAACGCAGATCCATGGCTACCCGCTCCCGTTCGGCTTCCATACGGGCAAACACCGATGTGCTGACTTCACTAGGCAAGTCAATGCGTTTGATGCGCACATTGGTGACTTCAATGCCAAAACCTGCTGAGATGCGATTGGCCTCGCGCATGATGTCACGAACCATTTCAGATCGGTCACCTGATACCAGTTGCTGAATAGTACGACGACCAAACTCACCACGCAGACCATCACGGATGATTTGTCCCAAACGCAATCTGGCGTTTTCTTCATCTCCGCTCATTGAAGTGAAGAAAGCTTCTGGATCAACAATGCGCCACAGGATGAATGAATCAACGATGACGTTCTTCATCTCACCGGTCAGGTAACGCGATGGGGATGAGTCCAACAACAAGGTGCGATTGTCGAAGCGACGAACCTCGTTGACAAACGGTATCTTGAAATGAATGCCTGGTTCATAGTCAGCTCGCTGAACTTCACCAAGACGCAGCAACAATACGTGCTCACGTTCGTCGACGTAAAAAATCGCCGAACTGAGCGTAACCAGAGCCACTGCTGCAAGAACAATGATTTGTGTAAGACGTGCACCCATGACTATCGACCTCCTCTGCTACGAACATCGTCACGAGCGTTATTCGTTCCCGATGACTGACTGCTGCCTGTGTTAGGGAAAGCAGTAAGGTTTTGCAGATCCAGAGGCGCTGCTTGCGAGCCAGAGGCTCCACGCATTCTGTCCATTGGTAAATAAAGCACGTTGTTACTGTCACTGCTCAGGTCGACCATGACCTTCTGACTTCTGGAGTAAACAGACTCCATCGCGTCAAGATAGAGCCGTTCTTGCATGACGACCGGTGATTTTTCGTACTCGGCCATAACCTGCAGGAAACGACTGGTTTCACCCTCTGCTCGGGCAACAACTTCGCTCTTGTAAGCTTGAGCTTCCTGAATGATCCGGAAAGCTTCACCACGCGCCCGAGGCAGCACTTCGTTGGCATAAGCCTCTGCCTGGTTGCGAAGGCGTACTTCGTCTTCACGGGCTCTAACGGCATCTGCAAAAGCAGCCTGAACCTGCTCAGGTGGCTGAACATCCTGCATGCTGACACTGGTAACAGTTAAGCCGGTTTCGTGTTGGTCGAGCATTGTCTGCAAAAGCTGCTCTGTGCGTGTAGCGACTTCGCTACGACCTTCAGTCAACACAAAGTCCATGTTGGACTGACCGACCACTTCACGCACCGCGCTTTCCATCATTTGCCGAAGCACTGTGTCAGGAGTGCGCACGTTGAAGAAGTATTGAGCCGCGTCTTCAATTCTGTACTGACCGGCGATTTTCAAATCAACGATGTTTTCATCATTGGTCAACATCAACGCTTCTGATTGCACATTAGTTTCAGGTCGGCCGCCTGATGAACGGTAACCAATCTCGACAGTACGGATTTGAGAGACGTCAACCACTTCGACACGTTCAATTGGATAAGGGAAGTGCCAGTGTGGCCCCGGCATCGCGGTGTGGGTATAGGCACCAAACCGTGTTACGACACCTCGCTCGGCAGGTTCGATGATGTAGATACCAGACAACAGCCAAACGACAAAGATGATAGCCGCGATCAAGCCAATTCCGATCGAACCCGCAGGTCCTGATCCCGATGAACCGCTATCGTTACCTTTATTGCCGCCGAATATACCGCCAAGTTTTCGCTGCATATTGCGTACGACTTCATCCAGGTCAGGAGGACCCGAGTTACCACGGTTGCCCCATGGGTCCTTGTTACCCCCGTTACCGGGTTCGTTCCAAGCCATGTAAAACTCCAAATGAAGGAAAAATTCTGTTCAGAATGCGACTATTTTACGGACATGGTTGACGAAGGCAACCAAAACCGGACACATTCAATCTGATGAAGCCTGTTGTAGTTCATGCTCAGGAAAGTATTCCTGAAGTGCCTGGCGAAGATATTCAAGTCCCTCGCCGGTATGCGCCGACAACCAGATTCGATGTATCTGACCATCCTGATTGCGCTCAAGTTTTGCCGAAACACCTTCCAGGCGATCAATTTTATTGTAGATAATGACTTGAGGAACCTCATCAGCACCTATCTGAGACAGCACTTCGTCAACGTGGCTGATAAGCGACTCACGCTCGGATGAGGCAGCATCTACAACATGCAGCAGCAGTGCAGCATCACGCGTTTCTTCAAGCGTTGAACTGAACGACTCGACCAAATCGTGTGGCAAATCCCGAATAAAACCGACCGTATCTGCCAATACCAAAGGTTCTGTCCCGGCGAGGCGCAGACGGCGCAAGGTTGGATCCAGCGTGGCAAATAAGCGATTGTCAGCATAGACTTCGGCTGAGGTCATACGATTAAACAATGTTGATTTACCCATGTTGGTGTAACCGACCAGTGACACCACCGGCACACCTCCACGTTGCCGTGAACGACGTCCTTGCTCGCGTTGCGATCTGACTTTATCCAAACGCTTCTTCAGTGATTTTATGCGCTGAGCCAGAAGCCTTCGGTCAGTTTCCAGCTGCGTTTCACCAGGTCCACGCAAACCGATACCACCTTTTTGTCTTTCCAGATGCGTCCAGCCTCGGACCAGTCGCGTTGATAAATGTTGAAGCTGGGCCAGTTCGACTTGCAATTTACCCTCATGCGAACGAGCCCTGCGAGCAAAAATATCCAGAATGAGTCCGGTTCTGCCAAGCACCCGGCACTGCAGCTTCTGTTCAAGGTTACGTTCCTGACTGGGAGACAGTTCATGATTGAAAATGACCAAGGCCGCATTAGAAGCGAGCACTTGTTCTGCAATTTCATCGACTTTGCCAGTGCCTGCAAAATATCGAGGGTCCGGCCTTTGCCGTTTGCCGCTCGTGACGGCCGCGATACGGGCACCTGTGCCATTGACTAGTTCGATGAATTCCTGACGGGTCTCATCATAATCGGAATCATTGAAATCAAGATGCACGAGAACCACTGCCTCACGATCTGATTTTTCATGGAATGCTGCATCACTGTTGGGCCGCTCAAACAATCACTCTGCTCCTTCAGCACTGGTGTTGATGTGTACATTACGAGAAGGCACGATGGTTGAGATCGCATGTTTGTACACCATTTGATTTACGGAGTTTTTCAATAAAATCACAAACTGATCAAATGAATCTATTTGCCCCTGCAGTTTGATCCCATTTACCAGATAAATCGACACAGGAACGTTTTCACGTCTCAGTGCATTCAGGAAAGGATCTTGCAACGATTGAGCTTTAGCCATTATTTGTTCGCCTTTTTGTTATTGTTACCATCTGTGGTTAATTTTGTGATCATTGACTCGACAGTCAAAGCTTAATGATACCCGGCAAACGCGCTGAGAGGTATAAAAGTACATCCTGCACTGGCAAGTCGGGACCACTGTCAAACCAGACGCAGTCCTTTTGCGATCGCAACCATGTCAGTTGGCGTTTGGCCATCTGCCGCGTTGCAATGATGGCCCTTTCAACGAATGTTGCCTGATCATACTCACCTTCCAGATAGGCCCAAGCCTGCCTGTAACCTACAGCTCGCATACTGGGTAGTCTGTTATGACAACCATCCCGAGCCATGAGTTTTCTAACTTCCTCGATAAATCCATTTTCCAGCATTTTGTGATAGCGGTTTGCTATGCGTTGATGCAATACTCGTCTGTCAAATGGCGATATCACCAGATTGATAAATTCATAAGGCGGACTTGAGGTGTTTGATTGGGTGAGTTGAGTCAAGGTTTGACCGGTTAATTCGAAGACCTCAAGCGCTCTCTGCAAACGTTGCGGATCGTTGATATGAATTCTGGCGGCAGCAACAGGATCAATTTGCTGAAGGCGCTGGTGCATATGGGCAAGCCCATGACTGTCAGCTTCAGCTTCGAGTTTACTTCGGATAGTTGCATCAGCTTCAGGCAAGTCAGCGATACCGTGAATCAGGCTTCGAAAGTAAAGCATGGTTCCGCCAACCAACAAAGGCACTCGACCACGTGCTGTGATCTCAGCCATCAGGCTGAGTGCATCGGCACGGAAACGTCCTGCTGAGTACGCTTGTTCCGGCTCAAGAATATCGACTAAATGGTGTGGATACTGACTCAGTGTATCGCTGTCAGGCTTGGCAGTGCCGATATCCATACCACGATACACCAGAGCTGAATCAACACTGATAATCTCAACCGGATACTTGCTGGCAATCTGCAGGGCAAGATCTGTCTTACCAGCCGCGGTAGGGCCCATCAGACAAATCGCCGGCGGCAGTGACTGGTATAACTGCTTCGTCAATTAACCCTGCTTCATTGAATCAAAGAATTCCATATTGGTTTTGGTTGATTTGAGACGATCCATGAGGAACTCCATCGCTTCAACCGGCTCCATTGGCGCAAGCAGCTTACGCAAGATCCACAATTTCTGCAGATCCTCCTCATTGGTGAGCAGTTCTTCCCGACGTGTGCCTGAACGGGTGACGTTGATGGCAGGGTAAATCCGGCGATCTGCCAGCTTACGCTCAAGTAACACTTCCATATTACCCGTGCCTTTGAATTCTTCAAAGATGACTTCATCCATCCGAGAACCCGTCTCAATCAGCGCTGTAGCAATGATGGTCAAGCTGCCGCCTTCTTCTATGTTTCTGGCAGCGCCAAAAAAGCGTTTGGGTCTTTGTAGCGCGTTGGCATCAACACCACCTGTCAGAACCTTGCCTGATGAAGGTGAAACAGTATTGTATGCGCGTGCGAGACGGGTAATTGAATCCAGAAGGATCACCACGTCATGTTTGTGTTCAACCAAGCGTTTGGCTTTTTCAATGACCATTTCTGCAACTTGAACATGGCGTGTTGCTGGTTCGTCAAATGTACTGGAGACAACTTCACCACGCACTGAACGCTGCATTTCGGTGACTTCTTCGGGGCGTTCGTCAATCAGTAACACAATCAGGGTACTATCTGGATAGTTACTGGCGATTGATTGTGCAATCGCCTGCAAGATCATTGTTTTACCAGATTTCGGTGGTGCAACAACCAGGCCGCGCTGTCCTTTACCGATGGGTGAGGCCAGATCAATGATACGAGCGGTCAAATCTTCCGTGCTGCCATTGCCACGTTCCAGATTAAAACGCTCATTGGCAAACAATGGCGTCAGGTTCTCAAAAGGAACCTTATTCTTCGAGGCTTCTGGTTTTTCGAAGTTAATCTCTTCTACTTTAACCAGCGCGAAGTAACGCTCACTGTCTTTCGGAGGGCGAATTTTGCCTTTGATGGTGTCGCCGGTGCGTAGATGGAATCGTCTGATCTGACTTGGAGAAACGTAAATATCATCCGGCCCTGCAACGTAGGAATCTTCCGGCGATCTGAGAAAACCAAAGCCATCCGGTAATAATTCGAGTACACCCGTGGTGTAGACATCTTCGCCTTGCTTGGCGTGTGCTTTGACTAAAGCAAATATCAATTCTTGTTTTCGGTTTCTGGCAAGGCCCTCAAGATTCATGGAAAGGGCAAGTTCCATCAGCTCAGCAGCAGACTGCTTTTTTAGTTCTGTCAGATTCATGTATTACCTAGTGGGATGATTTTCTATTTGGAGTTGTTTTGATACGCACAGAAGAGTGGCGCGGTACTTGAAAAATGGGAGGTGTTACCAGAAATTGCCAGCAAGAATAACAGCATTGATCCGCCTCGTCCAGCGTATTGCAGATATTTTGTATCTACCATGTTGAGAAACTTATCAGGCATGTTCTGTTGTCATAGTTGTTCAATCTAGCAGGAGATGAGAATGTTACATCGGTTTGTTCCACTTATTGCGATTGCGGTAACTACACTGAGCGCTTGTAGCTCTGTACCATCACAAATTCAAACAGCGCCCGTCAATGACATTCAGCTTCAACAAGTGAATCAGAATGCAGCATCACAGCAGGGTCAATACGTTCGTTGGGGAGGTCAGGTTGTTGCCATCGAGAATACCGCGGATGCAACACTGATTCAAATCGTCCAATACCCGCTCAACCATTTCGGGCGTCCAATCACTAACCGGGACAGCCAGGGACGGTTTCTTGCCCGGACACCCGAGTTTATTGATCCGATTGTATATCCTGCGGGAACGCTAGTGACTTTTACTGGCATCATAAATGGCGCTTCAGATCGTAAAGTTGACCAGCGAAATCTGACATTACCAATCGTGGACATTGAGTCTATGCACAACTGGCCACCTATTCAACAGCCAGCTCACAGAAGTCCTTATTTCTACGATCCTTTTTTCAGTCCGTATTATCGGTTCCACGGTAGCTATTGGCATCATCCCCGATATCGCTATCGCTACTGGTACTAAAGCTCAGACAAAAAAAAACCCGGGCCTCAAAGAGGACCCGGGTATTTTCATATAAAAACCTGGCAGTGACCTACTTTCACATGGGAACTCCCACACTATCATCGGCGCTGAGTCGTTTCACTACTGAGTTCGGGATGGGGTCAGGTGGTGCCAACTCGCTATGGCCGCCAGGCATAATCGCTTGTCTGCATTGCAGACTGTTCGGAAAGTAACTCAAGGCGATTGATAGCCCCCAAGTAAACGTTGGGGTT
>NZ_APHR01000019.1 GCF_000349205.1 Methylophaga lonarensis MPL
TCGCGTGCCGAAACAGTGGTTGTTCCTTCCTGTTCGACAGCTACCGGCAGTGTTGCAATCATTTCAAGTTCCATGTCGGTACTGGTCATGGACAACTGCTGGCCGTGAGCTCGGAGCAAGATATTGGACAAAATCGGCAAGGTGGCCCGGCGTTCAACAATGCTGCAAACCAACTGTAACGGACGGGCGATGATTTCTTGGCTGACGGTGAATTGCATGGATTCGCTCTCAGTCTAACTGGATAGGGTTCTCAACAGGTTACGATAATCTTCTGCAACGCGATTGTCAGCTTCTCGTAATTCAGCAACCTTGCGGGTCGCGTGCAGAACCGTTGTGTGATCACGTCCACCAAAGGCTTCGCCAATTTCAGGCAGACTGTGACCGGTCAATTCCTTGGAGAGTGCCATCGCGATTTGGCGCGGACGTGCGATGGATCGGGTGCGCTTTTTGGCGAGTAGATCCGAAACACGAATCTTGTAGTACTCGGCCACGGTTTTCTGAATGCTCTCGAGTGTGACCAGCTTCTGGTGCAGTGCCAGCAGATCTTTCAGCGCTTCCTGTGCCATGTCGATCGACAAAGGCTGATTGGTAAAACGTGAAAAAGCCAGTACACGTTGCAGTGCACCTTCGAGATCACGCACATTCGACTTGATACGCTTGGCAATAAAAAATGCCACATCATCAGGCATGTCGATCAGGTTTTGCTGTGCTTTTTTGATCAGGATCGCAACACGGGTTTCCAGCTCTGGCGGCTCAATGGCAACCGTCAGCCCCCAGCCGAGTCGTGATTGCAGACGTTCATCAAGGTTTTCAACTTCCTTGGGGAAACGATCACAGGTCAGAATGATTTGCCGTTGGCCTTCCAGCAGGCTGTTGAAGGTGTAGAAAAATTCTTCCTGAGAGCGCTCTTTCTTGGCAAAAAACTGAATATCGTCAATCAGCAAGGCATCGGCACTGCGATAGTGATTTTTGAACTGGTCAATTGCATTGTTGCGCAGCGCAGTAATCATGTCCTGTACAAAGCGCTCTGAGGACAGATAAATCACTCGGGCTTTGGGATTGTTTTGCCGGATTTTGTTGCCGACAGCCAGCATCAAGTGCGTTTTACCCAGTCCAGTGCCGCCATACAGGAACAAGGGATTGTAGCCAGTAGTGCCGGGCGCTTCGGCTACATGCAGCGAGGCGGCGCGAGCAATCTGATTGGATTTGCCTTCGATATAATTATCGAAGGTAAACAAAGGGTTCATCGGGCTGCCGATAGCGGGTGCCGGTTCGTCAGTAATTTCCAGTTTTTTGACGGGTGTTTTAGCCGGTTTTTTGGGTTCGGCGGCAACGGTATCTTTGGTGCCAACTTCTATATCAACATGTGAAATCAGTCCCTGACTCAGGGCATGAACCAGTTGGTTGATTTGTTGTTCCAGTTGTTCCTGAACCCAGGCTTTGACGTAGGGATTTGGTGCCAGCAAACGTAGCCGATCTTCTGATTCAATGGCTTGCAGCGGCCGAAGCCAGGTGTTCAGCTGTTGTGCTGAGAGATCACCTTCGAGATGGGACAGGCATTTTTCCCAAAGGGGTGATGACACAGCAACTCCTTGAATTTTTTATCAATAAACGCGGTTTGATGCAGGTGTTCGCTATGATCTAGCAATGGTTTGCACGACCATGACAGGGCTAATAAAGTTATCTTTTACCGAACCTTTTGGCAAGTCAAAAGAATAATGTTGTAAAAGCTTTTCCGGTTTGACTTGAAAGCGCTAGGAACCTTATAATCCTATGCCTTTTGCCACGGTCGTTTTTGTAGCTATCAGCTTTACCAGCGGCAAAACCGTTATTTTTCCTGGAGTTGCTCAAATGAAAAGAACTTTTCAGCCTAGTAATCTGAAGCGCAAGCGTACCCACGGTTTCCGCGCACGTATGAAAACTGTTGGTGGTCGTCGCGTTATCAACGCTCGCCGTGCCAAAGGCCGCGCTAAACTGACCGTCTGATGTTCCTCTGAACATCATGAAGGACCATGACTTGGCAAAGTTTGGCCGAGCCATGAAAATGAATCGCCCGGGAGACTTTTCCCGGGTATTTCGTCAGGGCAAGCGCAACGGAGGCGGTGGACTGACGATATTGACGGTCGATAATCACGTGGGGCACCCACGGCTCGGTCTGGGTATTGCTAAAAAGCATATTCGCCTTGCTTGTCATCGTAACCGTCTCAAACGAATAATTCGCGAGTCTTTCCGGCTCAATCAGTATGCATTTGCAAATATTGATATCGTCGTGTTGTCACGGCCCGATCTTAAGCAGCGTGATTCAGCACAACTTTGGGCGACATTGGAGCAACATTGGTTAACCGTGGTGGCACAATGGCAAAAATCCTGATCGCATTAGTTCGCGCATATCGTTTTCTTTTAAGCCCGTTTCTGGGCATGCATTGTCGTTTTCAGCCAAGTTGTTCGCAGTATATGATTGACGCCATTGAGCGTCATGGTGCCTTACGGGGTGTCTGGTTGGGCCTGCGTCGATTGTCACGTTGTCATCCCTGGCACGAAGGTGGCCTGGATCCTGTTCCTGAAATAAAGACCAAAAATCACAATGGATAACTACAGAACTTTCTTCATCTTCGGTCTGCTGATCGTCTCCCTGTTGCTTTGGGAAGCCTGGCAGAATGACTATGTTCGGCCACAGCAACAAGCCGCTCAGCAAGCGGCAACGCAGGTGCAAGACGAGCCGGATATGACCGCTGACTTGCCGGATTTACCTGCTGCAAGCAGCTTTGACAGCGCCGCCGATATGCCCGCTTTGCCTGCGGGTGCTTCCGCAATATCCAGCTCTGAGCGAGTTCGCATTACCACAGACGTGATTGATGCCTATATCGATACACAGGGCGGAGATATTCGCAGTCTGGCCTTGCTGCAACACTATGAAGAAGCCGGTGCCACAGACAAGCCTGTTCAATTTCTCGATGATTCAAGCAATCTGTTTTTTGTAACACAGTCAGGACTGCGTTCTGATTCAAGCGCGCCGACTCATCATGACCGCTTCCGAGCTGAAGCTGACAGCTACACACTGCAAGATGGTCAAGACAGCATCAAAGTCCCTTTGCACTGGCAGTCTGAAGATGGCCTGCAAGTGGTCAAAACCTATACTTTCCATCGTGACAGTTATCTGGTCGATGTTGAGTATCAGGTAATCAATAACACCGGTGAGCGTTTTGCGGCTTACCCTTATGCACAACTCAACCGTACCCGGGCGGGCAGAGACACTTTCTTGCTGTACACCTATACCGGCCCGGTTTTCTCAAGCCCTGGCAAAGAATATGACAAGGTCACGTTTGATGATCTTGAGAAAAATCCGCTGCGTCGTTCAGCCGCCGCTGGCTGGGTAGCGATGTTGCAACATTATTTTGTCGCTGCCGTGATTCCCGATGAGAATGTCGACGAAATGGGGTTTTACGGTAATTCCGTCAATGACAATAATTTCATTGCCGGCATTCGTTTCCCGGCCATTGCCGCGCAAGCCGGTGACACTGCGCAAACCAGCTTCCAGCTATACCTGGGACCCAAAGAGTACCCAAGACTTCAGGCGGCAGCTGAAAATCTGGATCTGACCGTCGATTTTGGCATGCTGACGATCATTTCCAAGCCGCTGTTTATTGTCATGGAGTGGTTCTACAAGCATACAGGCAATTGGGGCTGGTCGATTGTGTTGCTGACATTGCTGATCAAACTGGTGTTTTATCGCCTGTCTGCAGCCAGCTACCGTTCGATGGCGGCCATGCGTAAGCTGACACCCAAGCTTGCCAATCTGAAAGAGCGTTACGGTGACGACAAGCAGAAATTCAATCAGGCCATGATGGATCTGTACCGCACCGAGAAGATCAATCCACTCGGTGGCTGTTTACCGATTCTGGTACAGATGCCGGTGTTCCTGGCCTTTTACTGGGTATTGGTGGAAAGCATCGAGCTGCGCCACGCACCGTTTATTTTCTGGATTCAGGATCTGACGGCGATTGATCCTTACTTTATCCTGCCAGTACTGTTTGGTCTGACCATGTGGTATCAGCAAAAACTCAACCCGATGCCTCAGGATCCGGCGCAGGCGATGATGATGAAGATCTTCCCAATCGTCTTCACGATATTTTTTGCCTTCTTCCCATCAGGTTTGGTGCTGTACTGGCTGGTCAACAATATTTTGTCGATTGCCCAGCAATGGCATATCACCCGCAAGATGGGTGCGCTGTAAACAGTCAGTCTCGGCATGAATGCCACGACTGAAACCATCGTTGCCATCGCCACGGCTCCCGGTCGTGGCGGTGTTGGTGTGGTGCGTTTGTCCGGCCCCAACAGTGCTGACATTGCCAGCCGGATTTGTGGCCCACTCGCCAAACCTCGTTTTGCCGCCTTCAAACACTTTCGCGCCGATGATGGTGAAATCATCGACAGCGGTATTGCCTTGTATTTTCCCGGACCGGCTTCATTCACCGGTGAAGATGTGGTTGAGCTGCAAGGCCATGGCAGTCCGCTGGTCATGGATCGACTGTGTCAGCGCGCTATCGAACTGGGTGCACGCATGGCCCGGCCCGGTGAGTTCTCTGAACGCGCTTTTCTCAATGGCAAGATGGATTTGGCGCAAGTCGAAGCCGTCGCTGATTTGATCGAGAGCTCCACTGAACAAGCCGCACGCAGCGCCATGCGCTCATTGCAGGGTGAATTCTCCAAACGCATCAATGATTTTCTTGAGTCACTGACTCATTTACGCATGTATGTCGAAGCCTCCATCGACTTTGCCGATGAGGAAATCGACTTTCTGGCCGAGGCCCAAGTGGATCAGCAATTGCTCGACTTGTTGCAGATTCTTGGTGGCATTCAGAACAGTGCCCAGCAAGGGCGTTTGCTGCGAGAAGGTATCAGTGTGGTGCTGGCCGGCCAGCCCAATGCCGGTAAATCCAGTCTGCATAATCAACTTGCTGGCCATGATGCTGCTATTGTCACCGATGTCGCTGGCACTACCCGTGATGTATTGCGTGAACAAATCCATCTTGGTGGTCTGCCACTGCGTATTTCCGACACCGCAGGATTGCATGATGCGACAGATGATGTTGTTGAACTGGAAGGTATTCGTCGTACCCGACACGAGCTTGCTCAGGCCGACCATATTCTGCTGCTGATTGATGATGCGGCGGGCATGACCGAACAGGATCAGAAAATTCTCGATGATTTGCCCGACGATAAACCGCTGACGCTGATTCGCAATAAAATCGACAAAACCGGCCGGCAACCAGCGCTCGAAGTGGTTGATGGACAGAGCGTGATTTATCTGTCGGCCAAAAGTGGCGAGGGTATGGACTTACTCACTGCACATTTGCTGCAGGCCGTAGGCTTTCATCCAGAAGATGAAGGTGTGTTTATCGCCCGGCGTCGACATCTGGATGCCTTGCAACGGGCCCGGCAGGCTATTGAAAATGGCTATCATTGTCTGGCCGGCATGGGCGCCGGCGAATTACTGGCCGAAGAACTGCGCCAGGCACAAAATGCACTGGGTGAGATTACCGGCACATTCACCAATGAAGATCTGCTGGATCGGATATTCTCGAGTTTTTGTATCGGGAAATAACAGGAGACTGGCATGAAGCACTTTAGCCTGTGGTGTTTGGTTTCATTGATAGTGTTTACTGGCAAGCTTGCTGCGGATGATCAGGCTTATTCGGGGCAAAATCTGTTACAAAGCGGTGTGGATGTGCTGGGTCAGCCGCTGGTTTATCCTGAGGGTACTCCACGCATTACCTCTGACATTATTACGTTGGCTCCAGGTGAAGCGGGCAAGCCGCATATTCATCAGATCCCGATGTTTGCCTATGTGTTGAGCGGCAGTATTTCTGTGGATTATGGTGAACATGGGGTGCGCACTTTCAATGCGGGAGAAGCTCTGCTGGAAGCGCAGAATGTCGTGCATTTTGGTTTTAATCCGGGGAGTGAGCCAGTGAGCTTGTTGGTGGTTTATATCGGCAGTGAAGATTTGCCTAACGCCTCATTGCCCTGAGTTTTTCTGCATAGCAGGTTGGCTCACGCCATTGCCTGCTTTGGCCAGATACATCGCTTCATCGGCTGAGCGAACCAGTTCCAGCGCTTGTTTACCATGCTCTGGATAAAAGGCCATTCCGACACTCACGGAAATTTGAGCCGGGATCTCCCTTAACTGGAACGGTACTGCTAAAGACTCTCTGATTTTGTTGGCGACCAGTTCTGCGGTATCAGGCAATGTCACGTTGGATAACAACACTACAAACTCATCGCCGCCAATTCGCCCCACAACATCGGAAGTCCGAACACAGGTTTTGATTCGCATGGCGACTTGTTGCAGCAGCAGATCGCCTATGGCATGACCATAGTCGTCATTGATCGGTTTGAATTTATCGAGATCGAGAAACAATACCGCAAGCCCCTGTTTGTCACGCTGGGCCTGCAAAATGGCTTGATGCAAGTGGTCAAAAAACAACGAACGATTGGCAAGTCCGGTCAGCGCGTCGTGATGAGCCATGTGCTGCATACGATCGAGTAGCTGTTTATGCTCACTGATGTCGCGGGCAATACCAATGTACGAGCACACTTCACCGTTGTCATCGAATAGCGGCGAGGCATTAGAACGATACCAGTACCAGTCACCATTTTTGTGACGAACCCGGTATTCAATGCCGCTTTGCTTCTTGCCGGTGCCAAACACCATCAACAGAAATGCATGACAATGCGCGATATCGTCGGGATGCACAAAATATTCAAACGATTTGCCAATCACATCCTCGGTTGGATGACCGAGCATTTCGGTCCAGTTTGGTGACACGTAGGTCAATATGCCTTCACGTGACAGGTTGTAGATGATGTCGTTGGCGTTTTCGACAAAGGCACGGAATTTAGCCTCACTTTGCCGATAGGCAGTTTCATAAGCCTTGCGCTGCGTGATTTCATTGGCGTAGCCGGTCCAGACCATGCTGCCATCATCAAGTCGTATTGGTGTGTCATAACATTCCACCCAGATGGTTTTGCCATCAGGCAGAATCATTCGAAACTCGGCATGCCAATGCTGCATTGATTCAGCGCACTGCTCACTTTCTGCCATCACCCAGTCGAGATCTTCAGGGTGAATCATATCCAGAAGTGTATTGGCATCCGCCAATACATCACTGACAGAAGTTTGAAACAATTCTTCTGCATGCTCACTGGCATAGGTGTATCGAAAATTTCCCTGCGGATCCTTCATCAGTTGATAGACAAAGCCGGGCAGATACACGGCTGTTGCACTGAAATGCTCAATCATGCCTGCCAGTGCAGCAGGCACCGGTTGTGTTTCAAGGCTGACTACCGACACGGAATCTCCATTGTGCGCGTTCTAATTGTCTGATGTTATAACCATGGTTACATGCTATTCAAGTCAAATATTCGGCAAGCCCAGAATACTGGTCGCCATACCAAAGTAGATCAATACCCCTGTGGCATCGGCGATGGTGGTTACCAGTGGCGCACTCGCCGTTGCTGGGTCCCAGTTTAACCGGTGTAGCAGGAAGGGCAGCATTACGCCTATCAGACTGCCGACCAATACAATGGCAAGCATGCTCAGGGCCACCACCAGCATAATGTCTGGCCCGGCTCTGAGTGAGCCGACCAGGGCAATAGCCACAGCCATGGTCAGCCCCAATCCAAGCGAGACCAGCAATTCTTTACCCAGCATGCGAAACCAGTCACTTCGGGTAACGTCACCGGTCGCAATACCACGAACCATCAGTGTGGCAGCCTGTGCGCCGGCATTACCACCGCTGGCGATCAACAGTGGCAGAAAGAACAACAAAGCGATGTAGGCCGAGATGGTGTCTTCAAAGTAAGCGATGCCAGCGCCGGAAAAAATATTGGCAAATACCAGTAACACCAGCCAGTTAATGCGTTTGCGATACAACATGCCGACACTGGCATCTTTCAGGCCGCCTTCGATTTTGCCGACGGTAGCCGATTTGTGCATGGTTTCTGTGTCTTCCATTTCGACAACGTCCATCGCGTCATCGAAGGTTACAATGCCCACCAATACACCGGTTTCACTGACCACTGGGATGGCGATCAAGTCATAACGACTGATAATTCTGGCAGATTCCGCCTGAGGCATATCCGGTGTAAGGGTAATCAGATCGGTGACCATAATGTCTTCGATCCGTTCGTGTGGCGCGGCGGTGATTAAGTCTCTCAGTGACACCACACCTTGCAGGCGATAGTCATTATCAATCACATAAGCCTGGTAGATAGTTTCTTTTTCAGGTGCTGTCTGGCGAAGCCGACGTAATGCATGTTCTACAGTGCCACTGGCCGGAATCACCGCATAGTCGGAAGTCATCACCGAGCCAACGGTACCTTCCTCATAGCTGGACAGACGCAGTAAGTCATCACGATCATGTTTGGCCAGTCGGCGCATCAACGCGTCCTGAAGTTTGACATCCAGCAGTGCATACACGTCAGCACGTTCATCCGAAGACATATCGCGGAACAGTTTGGCCAACAAGCCAACTTCCATGTGGCTGGCGAGTACTTGCTGATTATTGGGGCGCAGATAACCGAACACTTCGGCCTGGACTTCTGGGGACATTTTGTCCATCAGCGCCAGTGATTCATAAATCTCGAAATTTTCGTCGATGAAGCCCGCGATGTCGGCGGCGGGCATTTCCTCAAACAAGTCGATCAGTGCCTGCTCATCACCACTTTCAATGACTTCACTGATTTGTGCGTAGTTTTCCTGACTCATGCATGGGTCTCCGGGAGGGCAGGTTAAAACAAGTTTTCTGAGGAAAAGCTGACAGCCAGCAGCAGGCTGAATCGTCGGCGATCATCGGGTCGACTGTTGAGGATTGATAGATCGAGCTTCATGGAATTGCCGATATCGGGCAGGATAAAGCCTGCTTGCCATCCACGGCCACTGTCGTCGATCCGAAATGCCTCGGCAAACACGTCAATGTTGGGATTCAGGCTCTGCACCAGAGCAACACCACCCGTACCCAGGGTATTTTGTTCTGCCCGGTCACGCAGCAGACCTGCATTGAGACGTAATTCAGTGTGTGGCTGTAGTTCAAAGGTGATGGGCAGGTTGATAAAGACATCGCTGATGCGCGGATCGTTATCACGGCGGGTCAGGTCCAGGACACTGCCGATGCTCAGAGCAAATTGAAGAGGCTGATCCTCAGAGCTCAGTTGAGTTTTGCTTTGAAAGATGAGGCTATTGCTGTTGCTATCTCTGCGTGGTACCAGGCGCTCATAACCGACACTGAGCTCTGTGGCAGCACCCACGCCGCAGGATGGCATCAGCATGATTTCATGAGATTTGCCAGTTGTGGCCAGCCAGCTTTCCAGTTCACAGTCGCCTCTGGACTTGGCTTCAGCATCATCAACGCGCATGCCAGCCGCGGCAAAGGCCTGGCTATGCGCCATGCTCAAGGCGATAAAAAGCGCACTCAGAATTGTGGCAATGTTTTTTTGAAATAGCATGGTGCCTCCCTGATGCAAACAAAAAGCACCGCAGAGGACAACACAGGACAAGTCATGTGATCCCGTAATGGGATTAGGAAGTCAGTGGTTGATTATGATTAATCAGGGGGGACTCCACCAAACGCTCAGGCTCGGTGAAGTCAGTGGAAAGCGGGAGCGCTATCGGGACTTTAACGAACCTGAACGGCATATTCGTCGTCGTGAACTGTCCAAGAGCGGCGCTCTCCTCTGATGTTGAATGCTGACAATTTTAAGGAAAACAGTGGTTTGTGGTCAAGCTGAAAACCTTGATTTCAGGCGCTTTTAGCTGATCTGATTGGCTGAGTGGAGATCTAGCCAGCGTTTGCTTTCCATGGCTCGGATAACATATCGTTGGTTTAAGGTAGGTGGAAAGACAGTTGTGCGCAAAAAATTGTGCGGTGGCTGATTCTGCAAGCGCATTCAGTCATAGCAACATGCAACAATTGTTAATGAAAATCATAAAACATCAATGGAGACATTAATGAGTCGTCATTTAGAACATGCCCCCGGACTTTCTGAGCAACATGATCCTGCCACGCATGAGTATGTGTTTAATCAGACCATGTTAAGGATCAAAGCACCCGAGCGTAGCTTGCATTTCTATAGTGAAGTGATGGGCATGACTCTGGTCAAGCGACTGGACTTTCCTGAAATGGCGTTTTCCCTGTATTTCATGGCGGCAATCTCACCATCAGATCGTAAAAACTGGTCTGAAGACAGTGATACCCGTATTGAACAAACCTTTGGCCGACCGGCACTACTGGAGCTGACCCACAACTGGGGCGACGAGGATAAGGCCGATTTTGCCTATCATAATGGCAATAGCGAGCCACGTGGTTTTGGCCATATTGGCTTTGCAGTGCCGGATATCGATGCCGCCTGCGCCCGCTTTGAATCATTGGGCGTACCTTTTGTTAAAAAGCCCCAGGATGGCAAGATGAAAGGCATTGCCTTTATTCAGGATCCAGATGGCTACTGGATTGAGATTTTCACTCCAAGCCGACTACCTGCCATGCTCTCGGCACATGTAACAGATTAATCAATAATGCAAGTTTCACCGATTCAGTGGTTGGAGATCGGCACGAGGTTCTTAATATCGACAACTGATTTTGCTGGTGAAGAAATGTACTTTAATAGCAAGCCATGCTCTGCTGACTTCAAGCTGAGCTTGCATGCTGATAGTTGCCACATAAAGTGACTGGAAAATTATGCAACATCGCATCATCGTACCTGTGATACTACTAGTGGTCGCGTCATCAGATGTACTTGCCAGCGCAGATTCACAGCCATTTGATATTAATTTTTACCTGTCACTTCGCATGCAGGCTGAGTCGGTACAGCCGAGCAATCGGCAGGCGATGAGCAGCTACCGTGGCCTTCGAGATGCGTACTCAAGAGTCGCTTTAACGCCGGATATCGATTTGATACAAAAAATTGGCTGTTTGCACAGTTGGAGATTCCCTATGATGCCGCCAACAGCCGGTTCCGTGATTCCTATGATCAAGGCGGTGTCGGCAGGAGCAATGCCGAGCGAATAAGAATTGGCATTGTCGGTTTGGACAGTGCATGGGGTAGGGTGACGCTTGGTCAGCAATGGATGCCATACTACAATGCCATCACCTTTCCGGTTGATCAGTTCAGTACTTTTTATAGTGGCTTTGCCACCTATACCACCTTCAGAGTGAAGGAGACGGTTGCTTATCAGAGTCCAGTCATCGGTGGCTTGCAACTCGGCGGCTCTTATTCGACCCGACACGGCAACATTCGCTCGCCTTCGCGTATTGATGATCGACGCATTCAGGCAGTTGCCAGCTATCAGCTTAACAATACGTTATTAGCCATGGGCATGGATGATCGTGGCAATGCAGCAGGTTTTCGCGATCGCATTTATGGCGCCAGTCTGACGCACACCATCGGTCAATGGGATCTGGCGTTGAAATATGAGTTGACTGATACCAATAACCCGGCCAGTTTTTATGGCAATAATCGTCAGGCCGCGAATATTTTCACCAGTTACCAGCACGGTAAAAACCGTTACAAGCTGATGCTGGCCAGAGTGGAGTCTTATGGCGAGACAGTGGTTCATGCGGGTGTTGATCATCAGTTCAATGAAGCGCTGACTTTGTTCGTCGAGTTTTATCAGGAACAGGAAACGGCGGCGCTGACTGGCAAGCGTCAGGGGCTGGATGGGTTCGATGCGGCCACGCGCGGTGGCCGTATCATCGCGGCTGGTTTTCGTTACAACTTTAGTTTCTGACGGTTTGCTTAGATCGCTTTTAATCAGGCTTGAACTTTGATTTCAGATCTTGCTCGCCATTGAGCATTTCGTCATGTTCCTGCATTTTCCAGGGCAAGATGCCAGGGGAGATATGCAGGAAATGCAGGTATTTTTCAAACTGATGAATGATGTCGTCAATGATGTCTTGCTCGGAAAAGCCGTAAATATCATAGAGCTGGCCGCCACGACGCAGAAACACTTCAGCGCGGTAATAACGCTTGTCACCATCGGGATCGGCAGGGCGTTGTGGGTAAGCGAAGGTAGGCATGCTGTAGCCCCGCATGCGAATATCGTAGATAAAATCCAGTTCCTGCTCGAGTACCACCTCGATATAGGCCCGGTGATGGGTTTTGTCATAACTGACTTGTACCGGCCAGCCTTTACTTTGAAGTACTTGCTCAACCTGTTTCATGGCCGGCAGTACACTCTGTTCGATAAAGGCTGAGACTTCCTGGTAACTTGGATAGTCGATCATTGACGACAGCCGTTGTTTCCAACTGCGTTTGCTTTGCTGCTGGGATGTCTGCATGTGCGCCTGCAGACTGACATCGCGGTGGCCTTCAATCACCAGAGCTCGCCACATACCAATCGCCGACAACACCATAATGATGGCAAACGGCAGGGCGCTGGTGATACTCATGGTTTGCAGGGCGCTGAGACCACCGGCAATCAACAAGGCTGACGCCAGCAGGCCTTCCAGCGTGGCCCAGAATACCCGTTGCCAGACCGGTGTATCACTGCTGCCACCGGAAGCCAGTGAGTCAATCACCAATGAACCTGAGTCAGAAGAAGTGACAAAGAAAGTCATAATCAGCACTACGGTGATAAACGACATAATCGCTGTCAGTGGCAGTTGTTCATAGAGTTTGAACAGGGCGATGGCTGTATCAGCCTGCACCTCGGTGATCAGCGAGGTATAGCCTTGATGCATAATCATGTATAGCGCGGTATCGCCAAAGATCGAAAACCACATGAAGGTAAAGATGGTGGGCACAAACAAAACGCCAAACACAAACTGGCGAATAGTTCGGCCACGACTGATTTTGGCAATAAACAAGCCGACAAAAGGGGCCCAGGCGATGGTCCAGCCAAAAATAAACAAGGTCCAGTTACCAATCCAGTCACTGCGGGTGTAGGCCTGCAGATTGAAGGTACGCTCAACAATGTTATTCAGATAGCTGCCGGTATTTTGCAGAAATGCTTCGAGAATATTGATGCTTGGGCCAAAGCTGAACACAAACAGCATCAGGAATATCGCCAGCACCATATTGACGATGGACAGCCGTTTAACCCCCTTATCCAGCCCGGCGGCGACCGAAATGATGGCGAGTCCGGTGATGACTGCAATGGTGATGACTTGCACGGCAGTACTGACGGGAATGTCCGCCCACAGATAATTCATGCCGGCGTTGATTTGCGCCACGGACAAGCCCAGTGTGGTGGCAATGCCAAACAATGTACCGAGTATGGCGATAACGTCCACAGTATGGCCAATCGGTCCATAGATTCGCTCACCTATGATTGGATACAAGGCCGAGCGCATTGACAGTGGCAGACCATGACGAAAGGCAAAATAACCCAATACCAGTCCAGTCAGACCATAGATGCCCCAGATATGGAAACCCCAGTGGAAAAAGGCGATTTGCATTGCCTGCTTGGCGGCGTCAACGGTTTCCGCCGTGCCTTGAGGCGGGGCGGCGTAGTGCAAAACTGGCTCGGCGACACCGAAGAACAGCAAGGCAATGCCATACCCTGCAGAGAACAGCATGGCAAACCAGGCGGGAAAGCTGTATTGCGGCTCGGCATGATCAGGACCCAACTTGATTTTGCCCCAGGGAGAAATTGCCACCACCACAATAAACACCAGAAAAAAGGCCACAGCCAGCATATAAAACCAGCCAAAGTTGGTGGTCAGAAAACTGAGTGTGCTGGCGAAGGCTTCGCCTGCCAGGGTGGGATTACTGATTGTGCCAACCACCAGTAACAGGGTGACAATGACTGCTGGCAGAAACACGGGCAACAGCAGGGTGCTTCGCCAGAAGCGAGGATTTGCTTGCATTGGCTGGCTCCGGGACCTTTGATTAAATCAAGAATCCATTGTGTTCAGCTCAGGTGTGTGATGTCAAACCGCGCCTAGTCAGATAATCGGATTGATAGGAGACTGTCGCGCTCTCATATCGGTCTGTGAAAGATCAACAGTCTGCCAATGCGTTAACCTTTCGGTCCCAAGAGAAACCATATAATCAGGCCAATCAACGGGAAGAACAACAAGATCAGAATCCACAACAGTTTTGGTAGAGCCCCTGCCGGACTTTTGGCGACTTTGACGATGGCCCAGATAACGATGATGAGCCAGATGAGTCCAAGCAAGCCGGTAATCTCGATTCCCATAAATTATCCTTTGAAGTGTCGACTGTATTGTCGCCATCTAAGATAACAATGATCCCGTCAAAGTCAAAAAAGCCCATGAGCATAAAATGATCACGGGCTTTGTGATTTGACCAGTTTGCAGCTGGGGTTAGTGGGTCATCAAACCACCACCCATGGCCTTGTATAGCGTCAGTTGATTGCGGGT
Organism: Methylophaga lonarensis MPL; assembly: GCF_000349205.1. Classification (GTDB taxonomy): domain Bacteria; phylum Pseudomonadota; class Gammaproteobacteria; order Nitrosococcales; family Methylophagaceae; genus Methylophaga; species Methylophaga lonarensis. Next base: position 14,382 of record NZ_APHR01000019.1, read on the forward strand.
TCTGGCAAGTTTGACGCTAATCTCGGATTGTTGAGCATCCAGTACCGTTCGCTGCGCATCGAGTACTTCAAGGTAACTGTCCAGCCCTTGCTCGTAACGCAATTCGGCCAGCTCCAGGCCTCTTTTTGAGGCCAGTGTCAGATCCTGCAGTGCATGCAGCTGATCATCAAGCGTTTGCTGAGCTTGCAGTTCGTCATGCACTTCCTTGAAGGCCTGTTCCAGGACTTGCTGATATTGCACAATCAGAATTTCTCGCTCCAGCTCAGCCACATCCAGTTGTGCCTGATTTCGCCCCCAGTCAATGATAGGCACGGTCAGTTGTGGTGATATTTGCCAGCTTCTTGCAGAGGTATTGAGCATATTCGCCGGACTGGTGCCCAACAAACCAAGACTGCTGGTCAGGCTTATTCGAGGGAAAAACTCAGCCCGAACGGCACCGATATTTGCATTGGCAGCTTTCAGGCGGTATTCGGCCTCAATGACATCTGGGCGTTGCAGCAGGGTTTCTGAATCCAGATCGGCAGGCAGTTCGGCAAAGTCGAGCAAGGTTTCATCTGCTTGCCAGTCGGAGCTGTCCAGAGTTTCTGCTACCAATAGCTGTAACGCGGTAAAGCGTTGATTGAGTTGCTGCTGAAAGCGAGCAACGTCAACCCTGGCACTATGCAACAGCGTTTCGGCCTGCCTCAGTTCCAGTTCTGAGGCCAGTCCATTATCAAAACGTTGCTGAATCAGCTGATAACTTTCGGCACGCGCATCGCGGGTATTTTCAGCCAGTTTGAGCTGTGCAGTGTCGCTGTGCCAGCTGTAGAAGGTATCTGCGACCTCGGCAATCAAACTCAGTTGCACACTATCTCTGGCTGATTGACTGGCAAAAAATTCCTGTAGCGCCTGTTCGCTGAGATTACGAATACGTCCGAAGATATCAATTTCCCAACTGGCAATGCCGACACCAACGGAGTATTGATCAACCACCTGACTGTTGTTGACAAAACTCATCGCGGCCGGTGAGCGTTGTCGGCTGATGGCTGCGTTGCCATCCAGCGGTGGAAAGCGATCTGCTTCACGGATTCGATATTGAGCGCGTACCTGTTCAACGCGCAGGGCCGCTGTTCGCAGGTCGTGATTATTGCTGAGCGCTTTGCTAATCAGCGTTTTGAGTTGTGGGTTTTGATAAAAGTCCTGCCAGGCAATTTCTCTGGCCGGGGGTGTCTCGGTACTGGCACTGCCTAGTCTGTCAGCGACGGACATATCGGGTGTTTCATGCACCGGGGCCAATGAGCAAGCCGACAGCAGTACAAGACTGCCCATTGTCAGCGTGATGCGGCTGAATTTCATATAGCTTCTCCCTGAGCGGTGGATGATGTGGATCTCTTGAGACGTGCAGATAGCCTGAAGACCAGTACAAAAAACAGTGGCACGAAGAAAATGGCCAGTAATGTTGCGCTGAACATACCCCCAAAGACGCCAGTGCCGATCGCATTTTGCGCCGCGGAACCGGCACCGGTTGCAATCATTAATGGCGTGACACCCAGCATGAAGGTCAACGCCGTCATGGCGATTGGACGGAGCCTCATTCGCACAGCTTCCAAAGTGGCATCGACCAGTGACATTCCGTCCTCGTAGAGTGTTTTGGCAAATTCAACAATCAGAATCGCGTTTCGAGAGGCTAGCCCGATGGTGGTTAACAGCCCCACCTGGAAGAACACGTCATTGGACATCCCGCGACTTAATGCAAATATCACAGCACCAATAACCCCCAGGGGCACCACCAGCATCACTGCAAAGGGCACTGACCAGCTTTCATACAAGGCTGCCAGGCACAGGAAAACGACTAGAATCGAGATGGCATACAACATGGGGGCCTGTGAACCTGATTGTCGTTCTTGCAGCGATACGCCTGTCCATTCCAGACCAAAGCCCGGAGGCAATTGTTCCATCAAGCTTTCCATGATCTGCATGGCTTCGCCGGAGCTGACGCCGGGTGCACCTTGACCTTGAATATTGACCGAAGATACGCCGTTATAACGTTCAAGTCTGGGCGAGCCATAGATCCACCGGCCACTGGTGACCGCCGACAGTGGCACCATTTCGTCCTGATGGTTACGCACATACCAATGGGCGACATCTTCAGGCATCATCCGGTATTGCGGTTCCCCCTGAACATAAACCCGCTTGATACGTTCCCGGTCTATAAAGTCATTCACATAACTGGAGGCCCAGACAGTACTGAAGGTACGATTGATCTCACTCAGTGATACCCCGAAAGCAGCCGCTTTTTCGTGATCGATATCCAGCTTGAATTGGGGTGTATCTTCCTGACCGTTGGGACGGACGCCCTGCAGCCGTGGTTCTTGTGAGGCCAGTCCGAGCAGCATGTTGCGAGCATCCATCAATGCTTCATGCCCTTGACCGCCGAGATCCTGCAAATGCATATTGAAACCGGTCGCCGTACCCAGCGTGATGATAGGAGGCGGTACAAATGGGAACACCATTGCATCCTTGAATTGACTGAATGCTCCCATGGCCCGGCCAGCGATTGCCTGAACATGTTGTTGTGGATCTTTGCGTTCACTCCAGTCTCTCATGTTGACAAAAGCGATACCGTTATTCTGTCCACGACCGGCAAAACTGAAACCGATGACTGAAAATACCGAACTGACGTTATCTGCTTCCTCGTCCAGATAAAAGTCTTCGATGCGGTCCATCACCTCCATGGAACGTTCTTTCGAGGCATTCACCGGTAAAGTCATCTGGGTGAAGATGATGCCCTGATCTTCATCTGGAAGAAATGCACCGGGCAGACGCATAAACAAAATCGCCAGAATGCCGACAATCAATGCATATAGCAGCATATAACGACCACTTCGCCCCAGAATATGGCGAACACTGCCCTGATAGCCGTTGCTCATTTTGTCAAAGCTGCGGTTAAACCAGCCAAAAAATCCTTTACGGTCATAATGACCGGCATCCGTTTTTTTCAGCATGGTGGCGCAAAGGGCCGGGCTTAAGGTCAAAGCGACAAATACCGAGAGGATCATTGCGGAGACCACCGTAATGGAGAATTGCCGGTAGATAACCCCGGTTGAGCCTCCAAAGAAAGCCATCGGAATAAATACCGCAGAAATCACCAGAGTAATGCCAATCAGTGCACTGGTAATCTGGCCCATCGATTTTCGAGTGGCCTCGCGCGGCGATAAATCATCCTCGTGCATCACCCTCTCAACGTTTTCCACCACCACAATCGCATCATCGACCAATAGTCCTATGGCCAGCACCATGGCAAACATGGTTAATACGTTGATAGTGAACCCAAAGGCATACAGAATGCCAAATGTTCCCAGTAGTACCACCGGCACTGCTATGGTCGGGATCAGCGTGGCACGAAGGTTCTGCAGGAACAGATACATCACCAGAAACACCAGAATGACCGCTTCTATCAGTGTTTGCACAACGCCCATAATGGAAATGCGTACAAACGGTGTTGTATCGTACGGATAAACTACCTCAAGACCTTCGGGAAAGAAGGGTTGAAGCTGATCGATACGATCTCTGACAGCCTGTGCCGTCTCTAGTGCATTGGCTCCTGCGGCCAGCGTCACAGCCAATCCAGTAGCTGGCTGACGATTGTATTCGGTTTCAAACTGATAGTTTTCACCGCCTAGTTCAACCCGGGCAATGTCACCGATACGAAGTTGAGAACCGTCATCGTTTACCCGAAGCAAGATATTGCGAAACTCTTCAGGTGTCTCAAGTCGTGTTTGCACCACAATACTGGCGTTGAATTCCTGCCCCGTAACTGCCGGGGCACCCCCAAGCTCACCGGCAGCGATTTGTACATTCTGCGACTGAATAGCATTGACCACATCGTCAGTGGTAATGCCGTAATGCGACATCCGTTCTGCATCCAGCCAAATTCGCATGGCATATTGAGAGCCGAAAATCTGAATCTGGCCGACGCCGCTCACTCGGCTGAGTGGCTCCTGAATATTCGAGCCAACAAAGTCCGCGATATCATATTTGTCCATCGTGCCATCAGAAGACACAAAACCCAGCACCATCAAAAAGCCAATGCCTGATTTGGTGACACGAATACCTTGTTCCTGCACTTCTTGTGGTAGCAGGGGCATCGCTGCTTGCAGCTTGTTCTGTACCTGTACCTGAGCAATATCAGGATCGGTGCCAGGCTCAAAGCTGATGGTCAATTCACCAATACCTGCTGAATCACTGGTCGATGACATGTACAGTACATTGTCGATACCCGTCATGTTTTGTTCGATGATTTGCATTACCGAATCTTCAACAGTTTTGGCTGAGGCACCAGGGTAAGTCGCCCGAACCTGAACAGACGGTGGTGCAACTTCAGGATATTGAGAGACCGGCAATTGAGTGATGGCAAGGGTACCGGCCATCATGATCAAAATGGCGATAACCCAGGCGAAGACTGGCCGATCGATGAAAAAATTGGCCATAGTTTAATCCTTTTGCTTTTCGGCGATCGACACTTTTGCGCCCGGTCCGACTTTCTGTTGACCGGCGATGACAATTCGTTCGCCTTCCTCAAGTCCATTGCCCAGCAACCAGCGATTGCCCAGTGAACGTTCTGTGATTACAGGGCGAATTTCAATTTCATTGTCAGCATTGACCAGCATGACGCTGGCATTGCCTTGTCGGTCAAATTGGACGGCACGATGCGGGATCAAAATGGCATTATCACGCTCCCCTTCGTAGAACGTTGTTCTGACAAACATGCCAGGCAACAGCAGCTGTTCCGGATTTGGCATCAAGGCTCGCATCATCACGCTGCCAGTATTTTCGTTAACGTTGACTTCGGAAAACTGCAACTCGCCTTGATGCGGATACTCTGTGCCGTTTTCCAGTTCAAGGGACACTTGAATACTGCCTTCCTGACGAACCAGCCCCTGCATGATCTGCTGACGCAAAGTGATGAGCTCTTTGGATGCCTGACTGACATCCACATAGATCGGATCCAGCTGATGAATCGTCGCCAGTACTTCTGCTTGATTGGCACTGACAAGCGCACCTTCGGTGAAGTTGGATTTGCCTATTTGACCACTGATAGGTGCATTGACGCGGGTATAGCGCAGATTGATTTCAGCCGTTTCAAGTTCGGCCTTACGCACAGCAACTTCGGCTTTTGCCTGTTCATATTCTGACAATGCGTCATCATAGGCTTGTTGGCTGATCGCTCTGTCGGCCAACAGTACGCGGTAACGCTCTTCACGCGCTTCAGTTGTAACCAGATTTGCCTGGGCACGACTCAGATAGGCCCGCGCAGTTTGCACGGCGGCCTGATAGGTTTCAGGTTCAATTTGATAAAGCTGTTGGCCTGCTTCAACTTCAGCGCCTTCTTCAAACAAGCGCTGTTCGATGATACCGCTCACTTGGGGGCGAACTTCTGCCTTGCGAAAAGCAACCGTTCGGCCTGGCAAGGTTGTGGTCAGTGTGACGGTTTGTTTTTCAACGACATAAACTTCAACTGCTGTGGGTGGAGCCTCTGCTGCCGAGTCAGACGAAGCCTCTGAATCAGCATTTGATGGCAGGCAGCCACTGAGACTCATCAATAGAAAGCTGGTAAACGCCACTGTCATCAGCTTGTTTTTGCGAATAAAACCAGAAAATTGCATGAACGTATCCTTACTCAAAATTGGCAGTTGTTTGGGTGCTGATGGCATCCCAGCTTGCTTTTATAACGAACTCGAACTGCTCGGAGTCAATATCGTCGAATCCTAATAATCGATGCCGAGCAATAAATACGAGAGAGCCAATGCTTAAACCAAATAAGATATGGTTTGACAGTGGTTTGATGGTGCCTTGTGATCGACCTTTGTCGTAGAGATCACTGAGCGGCTTGAACAGGTTCCAAGCCTGTTCAATTTCACTTCGCAGTGTTGCAGGAGGCAGGTGGTCGAATTGCGCTTTGGCGAGCAAAACCCTTGGGTTTTCGAGATAAAACAACCAAAGGTTGTGACAGATTAGCTGATATTGATCCCACAAATCGGCTGAAGGCTCGTTGTCGGCAAAAATGGCTTCTGCGACTGTTTGTACAATCTCACTGTGCAGTTGGCGAATCAGGTCTTCACGGTCTGTGAAATACAGATAAACGGTACCCGCGGCGACGCCGGCCTTGTCAGCCAGCTGTTTGATCGAGAAGCCATGAAAGCCACAACTGGCGAGTAGATCCAGCGCGGCATCGAGTATTGCTTCGCGTTTATCCTGTATCACTTGTGATTTATTGAGAATCATTGTTAACAACTTAACTGAATGAACGTTCATTCATTATGTGACTAAAAAATAACCATGTAAAGCATTTTTTTGAAATCAGGTGAAATTCTGAGCCAATTGCTTGTCAGGCTGGGTAATCAAGGAGGATCGTGCAGGATAGGTCGGACTAGGGGGATTTGGGGTTGGCCGGCAGTCAAAAAACTGCCGGCCTGTATTTTGTAATGCTAGGGTGAGAATGATGAACCGCAGCCACAGGTAGTGGTGGCATTTGGGTTGCGAATGACAAACTGTGAACCTTCAACACCATCGGTGTAGTCAATTTCCGCACCAACAAGGTATTGATAGCTGGCAGGGTCGATAAGCAATGTCACGCCTGCTTTTTCCACTTCAAAGTCGCCTTCGCTGACGGTTTCCTCAAAGGTGAAGCCGTACTGAAAACCAGAGCAGCCACCACCAGTGATAAAGACACGCAGTTTGAGCTGGTCATTGCCTTCATCTGCAATCAGTTCACTGACTTTGCTGGCCGCCGCATCGGTAAAAATTACTGGGCTAGGCATTTCGCTGGTCATGAAAGTCTCCGGATTTAAAGTAATTTCTGATCAATAATTATGCAAATTCTGACTAATTTAGTCAAGAATTAATCCTGTTTTTCCAAGTGTAAACTGGGCTTGTCATCGTCACTGGAACTATCGATTTGCAAGGTTTCCGCCGCCTGATCAGCCGTAATGTGAATCATTTGGCCATTGATTTCTGCGCCCACGGCCATTTCCAGTGTTTGGTAGAAAATATTGCCAGTCACTCTAGCGGCTGAGGACAATTCCAAATGCTGCGAAGCGTAGATGTTGCCATTCACTTCACCGTTGATGAGTATGAAGGGCACGCGAATCTCGCCGTTGATAATGCCTCGCTCGCTGAGACTGAGCACGGCCTGATCGTCACTATCGATGAAGATATTGCCATTGACCTTGCCATCAATTCTCAGACCGCCACTGAAGATAATGTCACCTTCAACATGCGTGTTTTGACCAATCAGTGTATCGATACGCATGTTTTTGCGTTTTTTTTGTCCTTTTTTCTTGCCAAACATTGTTTACCTCGTGTTATTCAGGCAGCCATTCAAAATCACGTGTCAGCAGTGTGTTGCCATTCTGACGAAGTGTGACCGTGATCGACTGGGGCGTGGCTTCCATTTCAGTTTTGAACGCACCTTCCAATACTTGAACATGCCGGAGATTCAGGCTGTGTTCTGCGGCGGTAGTGCTGCTTTGCTCTTCATCAGCATTGATGTGATTGAGTGCCAGTTCAACCTGCCCGGTAATCGGGTCGTTGAGATTCTGTCCCTGTGTGATAACGATTCTAAAACGATATTGATCAGCTTCAGTCGTATCCTTGCGAAGTTGGAATTCTCTGATCTGCAATTCGCTGGTGCTGTTGCCTTGAGTGATTGTCTGATAAAAGACCAGTTCTTTATTCAAATCAAGCACTTTCTGCTGCAACTGTCCCAACCTGAGTTCAAGCTCTTCAGTCATCGCCGTCTGCAAGGCCAGTTGTTGTTGATAATCGCTCAGACTATTGAGCGACTGATGTTGTTGTTTGAGCAGTTCGTGATGATCGGCCAGTGTTTGCTTATGTAGTGTTTGTAATTGTGCCAGAGCGTAATCGCTGTCGTAGGAGTCCTGATAGTGATACCAGGCCTGCAGCACGTTGGTGAGCAGCACAATGATGAGCGCTACGCCCAGACATCTGAGAGGACGATGTGGGCTGATGACGTAGCGATCGTTGACAGACATTTAAGGTAGCGTCGCTATAGTGTTGATGCCGAGTCGTTCATTCAGGCCGAACATGATGTTCATGTTCTGAATCGCTTGTCCCGAGGCACCTTTAACCAGATTGTCGATCACAGACAAGACCACTACAGTATTGCCATTCTGTGGACGATGTACCGCAATACGACAGACGTTTGCGCCTCGGACACTGCGAGTTTCAGGATGCGAGCCGACGGGCATGACATCAACAAAAGGTTCGTCAGCAAAACGCTGCTCAAACAGCGTTTGAAGATCGACATCGCGATTCAGTGTGCTGTAGAGCGTTGCATGAATGCCGCGAATCATAGGCGTCAGATGGGGGACAAAAGTGAAGTCAACCGTTTGCCCGGCAATGTGATTGAGGCCTTCTGATATTTCAGGCAAATGACGGTGTCCGGCCACCGCATAGGCTTTCATATTTTCACTGGCCTCGGTGAGCAGGGTGCCTAAGGCAGCTTTGCGGCCTGCGCCACTAGTGCCGGATTTGGCATCGGCAATCAAACCATCCTTGCTCACCACACCGGCCTCAAGCAGAGGCAGAAATCCAAGTTGCACTGCAGTTGGATAACAACCCGGCACAGCAATGAGCTGAGCATCACGAATCTTTGCCCGATTGACTTCTGGCAAACCATAAACCGCGTCAGTGACCAGTTCTGGACAGGTGTGTTTAACGTCGTACCAGCGTTCCCAAAGCGCAATATCTTTCACCCGAAAATCCGCGGATAAATCAATGACACGCACACCTCGCTGCAACAACTCGGGCACTGTTGCCATCGCTACGGTATGTGGCGTGGCAAAAAACACCACATCACACTGTGCCAGCGCATCAATATCTGGCTCTGAGAAGTTCAGGTCAACATGACCACGCAGGTTCGGATACATATCGCTGACGGGTAGTCCGGCTTCAGCTCGTGATGTGATGACCTGCAGTGATACCTCAGGGTGACAGGCCAGCAGTCTGAGTAATTCGACGCCGGTGTAACCGGTGCCGCCAACGATTCCAACTTTGATCATTTGGGCGTCTCTGGGGTGGCTTGCAAATAGCACATGATAAAAGAGCCACTGACAAAGCGAAAGGGTCTGCTTTTTTGTCAGGCGTTTTCAGGCTACAAAAAGGCGCAGATTGTATCGACCAGAAGCACCGATTTTGTGATCTTTCTGGCCGTTATTGCTGCGATTTAATGTGTAAAGGACTGGTTGAGCCGTCGTTCAATCTGGAATTTTTGGAGCAGGTAATGACTTCCCGCGTAATACTGATTATCAGAGAAGCTGATGCGGGTGATTTGCAGAGGCAAGCGAGTATTCCTGCTCGACAGCCATTGACGAATTTGCTGGTAAAGCCCTGAATCATCAACGCTGCCGCTAAACGTGGTGTCACCAAAATATAGCCGGATTTCAGCGTTGGGCAGGTGATTGCTCAATTCAACTTGAACAGGCAGATAATCCCGGCTGCTTGCTGGTGGTGTTAATACCTCGATTTGCCATTGTTCACGATAACGCAGCCGATAAAAGCGAAGTCGTTGAAGTGAATTTGTTTCCTTGATTCGCGTCAGCATCAGCTGCAGTTGATGCAATACCGCGGACTCGTTCATGTTTTGATATTCGTGCGTGAGCGTACAACCGTGTTCGTCAACAATATAGGTCACCAGTTTTTCAGTCTCCAGCCTCAAAAAACAACTTATCTGAGCAGTAGACTGGGCATTGGCCAGCAGCCGATAGAGGCCCTGCGGATCCAGTCGAACATCGACGGCATGGCCATGGAATTCATCTCGTGGCTGGGCCAACCACTGAGTGACGGTCATACTCGCCGGTAAAAGCTGAGAGTCAATATTGCCCGGCTGCCAATCAAGCTGAACCAGTCGATCGCGCAGAGGCAACAGGTAACGGCCAGCTTGTGGAAAGCGTTGATAGTGTTCGAGACAGTGTCTGGTCAGTTGTTGAAGTCGCTCAGCGATTTGATTGCCATAGAGTTCGGTCATGCAGTCTGTGGACAATGACGCTGCGAAGAAATCTGTTGGCGACCATCTCAATATGGCGGCCAGCATCTCGCTTATCGCGTTTGGGCCATCAAATAACTGATAATGCCACTGCCCATCAGCTGCACGTATCATCATTTCAAGTCGACTGATCAGCGAGATCTGGTTGGAACTGTAACTGAGCGGATCATCCTGGCGACTGCTGACTTTCAAGCCTTGTTCACTCAGGGCGTCATGAGCAGCCTGGCCGATATTGGCAAAAATCATCAATTGATTAAAGCCACTGGTTTTGATCAAATTTTCCATTGAGCACCATTGGCTGCCCTCAGCCAATGCGCTGCGAATCAGGCGTTGACTGAGCGCTCTGATTAAATCGCTGCTGGTGCGCTGCTGAGCATCATTGATTCTGATCAAGCTGCTGCGGTCCAGTATTTTGTTGACCACAGCAAAGGCCAGTACTTCCAGCAGATGTTCAGAAGAAAACAAAGGCTCATGGTCGTTCACAGCAAAAAGTTGCCAGTGGCTGTCTGCTGCAGAGGCTCGACTTAGCTGAAGTTGTTCTTCTGCCTGCACCGGTTGTTGTAATGGTGGTAATACGGGTAATCGACCAGCGACCACTTGCGCCGTCCACAAATTCAGATGTCTGCTGAGCGTTTGTAATTGTTCGCTGACCGCCAAATCATGTTTCAGGGCAAATTGCTGACACGATGACAAAGCGCTTGTCAGAAAATTCTGGCATTGCTGCCAGTCGGATTGGCGTTGCCGGTAATGGCCCTGCATTCGTAGATCTTCAGTCTCAATACGGCGGTCCGACCATTGCCAGGACTCGCATAATTTCTGCACAAACAGCCGTCGCCAGGGATGTGCCGGTTTTTGTACCGTTTTCGACAGTGCTTCGCGTGCACGCTGATGAATGGCGGACTGTAAAATTTCACGGTGTTCGGTTTCAGCATCAATCAGTGACTGATATTTGAGCATGAGCGGGTCAATCAACAGTGGATCGGCTGCCGGATCGATGAGATTTTTTGATCGGCTGCTAAGCAGCTCAACCTCGGGGAACCGTTGTAACTGTTGAACCTGGAACAGTAATTCAGGCAGTTTGGTCAGGCCTTGCTGCATCACTGCCAGCAAGGCCTGCTCTGCCTCGGAAAAATATTCCATTGCCGTGATAGCTGCGGGTAAAGAAAAATCAAGGAAACTGAATTCGGTAAACACCCGCTGATTAATAAGCTCCCGGCTATGTTGATCGTGGAGACGGTCTTCTTCTGAGGATGTCAGCCACCACAGCGGCACACTGCCAGCCAGCACCATACCGCTACTGTAGAACGCATCCAGCTCAAGCCCGGTGGGACCTGCGGTTGATTGAAGCTCAGCCTCAGCAAACAATCGATAATCAATCACGATGCCAAGTTGCGCTGCCCAAGCCAGGATCGCCTCAGTTTTGCGTTGCAATAGCTCAAGCTGTTCAGTGCTCATTCGACCAGTGTGCACCAGCCACAAGCTCAAGCGGCATGGCGATGGATAGCTGAAATTTCCTTGCGGATTGAGCAAGTAGATGCCCCGAAGCGCATATCGTCGCAAGGTTTTATGCTTGTAATTAAAAGTTTTGTGCAGACTGATAGCCGCATTGAGCGCCAGGCTGTCTGGCCGGTAATCCATGATGCCGACAGGCGCCTCATCACTGACATATCCCGGCAGTAATTTGTGATTGGCGTGAAACAAAAAAGCCAGCAGCGCATAAAACGGCTGCTGGCTTGAAGGCGCAAGCTGTCTCAGTCGCTCAAATCGTGCTTGATTGGCAGACTGGAAATACTTCAGGGCACGGGCGCGATCCACGGCTCACTTTTAGTGTCTGAAATGACGCATGCCAGTGAACACCATGGCGATACCATGTTCATCAGCTGCCGCGATGACTTCATCATCGCGCATTGAGCCACCGGGTTGGATCACTGCACTGATACCGGCCTCGGCTGCGGCATCCAAACCATCACGGAATGGGAAAAAGGCATCCGAAGCCATCACAGCACCCGGTACGGTCAGACCAGCATCATTGGCCTTGATGCCTGCAATTCGGCTGCTGACGACGCGGCTCATCTGGCCTGCACCAATGCCGACCGTTTGTTGATCCTTGGCATAGACAATGGCGTTGGATTTGACGAATTTTGCGACGCGCCAGGCAAACAACAAGTCGCGGAGCTGTGCCGGATCGGGGTGCTTTTGAGTCACTACTTTTAATTCAGCTTCTGTGACCAGTTGAATATCGCGATCCTGAACCAGCAGACCACCGGTCACACGTTTGAAATCAAGCCCCGCGACAGCTGCCGAGGGCATATCACCGCACACCAGCAAACGCACATTGGCTTTCTGGCTGATCACACGCTTGGCTTCATCACTGACTGAGGGGGCGATGATGACTTCAACAAACTGTCGGTCGATGATCGCTTGTGCGGTGACTGCATCCAGTTCGCGGTTAAAGGCGATAATGCCGCCAAAAGCCGAGGTCGGGTCGGTTTGATAGGCCCTGTCATAGGCGCTCAGTAAATCCGGGCCGGTGGCCACGCCGCATGGATTGGCATGTTTGACGATGACACAGGCAGGCTGTTCGGCGAAGGCTTTGACACATTCCAATGCCGCATCGGTGTCAGCAATATTGTTGTAGGACAGCTCTTTGCCTTGCAGTTGTGTGGCAGCGCCAATCGATCCGCTTTCTGGCTGACTTTCGACATAAAAAGCAGCTTTTTGATGAGGGTTTTCGCCGTAGCGCATGTCCTGCTTTTTCTGGAACTGGCTGTTGAAGGTGCGCGGAAACTGGGTGTTTTCACCGCCCTGGCTGATGGCCCCGAGGTAGTTGGCGATCATTCCGTCGTATTGCGCGGTGTGTTCGAATGTCTTAACCGCCAAATCAAAACGTGTGGCATCGTCAACGCCGCCGGTTTGCTGAATTTGTTCAATCACACGTGAATAGTCAGCCGGATCGATCAGTACGGTGACATCGGCGTGGTTTTTAGCGGCTGCGCGCAACATGGTGGGACCACCGATATCAATGTTTTCAATGGCATCTGGCAGAGTGCAGTCAGCTTTCGCCACCGTGGCGGCAAACGGATACAGGTTGACCACGACCAGATCAATCGGGGTGATATCGTGTTGCTGCATGATGGCATCATCGGTGCCGCGTCTGCCCAGCAAGCCGCCGTGAATCTTCGGATGCAGCGTCTTGATTCGGCCATCCATCATTTCCGGGAAACCGGTGTGTTGGGAAACTTCTTTGACAGGCAAACCGGCTTCAGCCAGCAGTTTGGCGGTGCCGCCCGTGGATAGCAGTTCAACACCGGATTGGTGAAGACTTTGTGCCAGTTCGACAATACCTGTCTTGTCTGACACGCTCAGCAGTGCTCGATGGATCTTGTTCATGATGGTTCCGGAAGTTTAGAAATTCTTACAAGCCGTATTGCTTGAGTTTTTTTCGCAGCGTGCCGCGATTGATACCGAGGATCTGTGCCGCGAGACTTTGATTGCCTTGCGTATGTTGGAGCGTTGCTTTGAGTAAAGGTACTTCGACTTCGGTGATCAGCATTTCGTAGAGGTTGGCGGCTGAATGGCCATTTAGCTGCTCGAAGTAGGCATGCAAGGCATTTGCGACACAGGTGCTGAGCGGTTCATGTTGCTGTTCACCGGCAACACCCAGCTCAATACTGTCAGTTTCTGTGTTTTGCAATGCATTGTTCATGCGGCAATAAAGTCCTGTTCGGTCAACTGTGCAAAGAACTGCTCAGTATAGGCGAGTTGTTGTTCTGAGTGTTCAAGCAGATTTATCTGCTGTCTGAAGGCGTTACCGTTGCGTAATCCTTTGCTGTACCAGGCAATATGTTTCCGTGCCATCCGAACGCCGCTGTATTCACCGTAGAAATCGTACAGTGTGTGCAGGTGTGCAATCAAGACCTTGCGTATCTCATCATGTGCTGGTTGCGGCAAAAGTTCCCGATGATCCAGAAAATGTTGGATTTCTCTGAATATCCATGGATTACCCTGAGCCGCTCGGCCGATCATCAGCCCATCGGCACCGGTATATTCAAGTACCTGTGCGGCTTTTTCCGGGCTGTCGATGTCGCCATTGGCAATCACCGGAATGGAAATGGCCGCTTTGATCGAGGCAATAGTGTCGTATTCAGCCTCACCTTTGTAGGCGTCTTCACGGGTACGCCCATGCACAGCAAGTGCCTGAATACCGGCATTTTCGGCCAGTTTTGCGATACGAATACCGTTGCGGTTGTGCCGATCCCAGCCAGTTCTGATTTTCAGGGTAACGGGTACATTCACAGCATTGACCACGGCTTCAACGATGTCGGCGACCAGCTTTTCATTTTGCAACAAGGCTGAACCGGCCATCACATTGCAGACTTTTTTGGCGGGGCAACCCATGTTGATATCGATGATATGCGCGCCCTGATCAACATTATGCCGGGCAGCTTCTGCCATCATTTGCGGATCTGCGCCTGCGATTTGCACGCTGCGCGGTTCAGGTTCGCCTTCATGATTGGCTCGGAGCAGTGACTTTTTACTGGCCCATAAGGATTTGTTAGCGGTGATCATTTCAGACACTGCCATGCCAGCCCCGAGTGTGCGGCATAACTGACGAAACGGCCGGTCAGTGACCCCGGCCATCGGGGCTAGAAACAGTCGGTTCGGCAGCGTGTAGTTGCCGATTTTTAGCGCATCCTCATGCATGGCGAGTGCCCGTCAAGCGAGTCCATTCCTGTTTGAAGGTGGCTGCTTGCATGGTGAACCATTGCTGGTAATGCTGCTTAAGCTGTTCTGCCTGAATATCGAGAATGCCTGACAGCACAAGATCAGCCGAGGGTGCGGTCAGTTCGGCAAATAACGGCGCCAATGCATGCAGCGGCCCAGCGAGAATATTGGCCAGCAGCAGATCGCATTCAATGGTCGGACAGTCTTGAGGAAGATAAGTCTCAATGGTGACCTGGTTACGCTCTGCATTGCTCTGCGTCGCTTCCAGTGCCTGCGGGTCATTATCCACCGCGATGATTCGTTTTGCGCCTAACAATCCGGCCGCAATTGCCAGAATGCCGCTGCCACAGCCATAGTCGATGACCGTTTTACCGGTTAAATCGCCAACAGTATCCAGCCACTCAAGACACAGTGCCGTGGTGGGATGCGTGCCAGTACCAAAAGCAAGACCTGGATCAAGCAGGATGTTGAGGGCTTCAGGGGCTGGTGCTTGTCGCCAACTTGGCACAATCCAGAGACGCTCTCCGAAACACATCGGATGAAAGTTATCCATCCACTCACGTTCCCAGTCTTTGTCTTCAACTGCCTCGATTCGATACTCTGGCAGTTTGGCGGGCGAGAGTTGTGTGGCGATATCTTCAAGTAAAGCCTGACAGTCGACGGCCGCATCAAACAAACCGATAACCCGGGTTTCTGACCACAAAGGCGTTTCACCGAGTGCTGGTTCGTAGATGGGTTGATCCGCGCTGTCCTCAAAGGTGACAGCGCTGGCACCTGCCTCGCTGAGCACATCTGAAAGCTGCTCGGCATCAGCAGGTGAGCTGCTGAAAATTACTTGAATCCAAGCCATGGCGAAGCGAGCCGTTACAGCCCGAGCTTTTTCTCAAGGTAGTGGATATTGGTACCACCTGTCTGAAAATGCGTATCGTCCATGATGTCCCGCTGCAGTGGGATATTGGTCTTAATACCTTCGATGGCGATCTCTTTCAAGGCTGTTTGCATGCGTTTAATCGCGGACTCACGGGTATTGCCGTAGGCAATCAGTTTGCCAATCAAGGAGTCGTAGTTAGGTGGAACCTTGTAGCCACTGTATAGATGTGAATCAATGCGAATGCCAGGGCCACCGGGTGCATGATACTGACTGACCATGCCAGGGCTTGGCATGAAGGTGCGAGGGTCTTCGGCGTTTATTCGACATTCAATGGCGTGACCACGAATTTTGATGTCTTCCTGTTTTAATGACAGTGGTTCACCGGCAGCGATTCGAATTTGTTCCAGCACCAAATCAGTATCGGTGACGCGCTCGGTCACCGGGTGCTCGACCTGAATACGTGTATTCATTTCGATGAAGTAGAACTCACCGTCCTGATACAAGAACTCAAAGGTGCCTGCTCCGCGGTAACCAATGCGACGACAGGCATCGGCGCAGATTTTACCCATGCGCTGGCGCATTTCTTCAGTAATGCCTGGCGCAGGTGCTTCTTCAACAACTTTCTGGTGACGGCGCTGCATCGAGCAATCACGTTCACCAAGATGAATCGCGTTGCCATGCTGGTCGGCCAGTACCTGGAACTCGATATGACGAGGGTTCTCCAGGAATTTCTCCATGTACACCATATCGTTGCTGAAAGCCGCCTTGGCTTCGCTGCGGGTCATGGAGATAGCATTCAGCAAGTGTGCTTCCGAATGGACTTCACGCATGCCGCGGCCACCGCCACCGCCTGCAGCTTTGATGATGATCGGGTAACCAATTTCACGAGCCAGTCGCAGGTTGGTGGCATCATCGTCGCCGAGTGGGCCATCCGAGCCGGGTACACAAGGCACGCCAGCGGCTTTCATTGCTTTGATGGCTTCGACCTTGTCACCCATGATGCGGATGGTTTCGGCGCGAGGGCCAATGAAAATAAAGCCGCTTTGTTCAACACGTTCAGCGAAATCGGCATTTTCTGACAGGAATCCGTAACCAGGATGAATGGCTGTGGCATCGGTGATTTCAGCAGCGCTGATCAGGGCCGGAATGTTGAGATAGCTGTCGGTGGATTTTGCCGGACCGATACAAACGGTCTCATCGGCAAGCAAAACATGTTTCAAATCGCGATCCACATCAGAGTGAACGGCAACAGTCTTGATACCCAGCTCCCAGCAGGCTCGCAAAATACGCAGGGCAATTTCACCCCGGTTGGCGATTACTATTTTATCAATCATGGTGTTGTGTCTGTCCGCAGTTGTGCGTTGAAGGCAAGGGATTACTCGATAATGAACAGAGGTTCGTCGTATTCAACCGGCTGGCCGTTTTCGACCAGAATCGTCTTGATGGTGCCGCTGCGATCAGCTTCAATCTGGTTAAACATTTTCATCGCTTCGACAATGCAAATCACGTCGCCGACGCTGACTTTCTGACCGACTTCGACAAAAGCGGGCGCTTCAGGAGAAGCAGAACGATAGAAGGTGCCAACCATCGGTGAACGTACCGCATTGCTCAAATCGGGTCCGGCAGCGGCGACAGGTGCTGCTTCAACACTGGCTGGTGCTGATGAAACAGCCGGTGCAGCGGGTGCGGCAGCAGGGATATGGTAGCTAACAGGCTGTGCTGGAGTGCTGCTGTGTCGGCTGATGCGAACAGATTCTTCGCCTTCTGAAATTTCGATTTCCGAAACGTCTGATTCCTGGATCAAATCAATCAGTTTTTTAATTTTCCGAATATCCATCGATATGCGCCTTTTTAATTGGTTTTGTGGTTAGATTCTTTGAATTGCCGCTTGCAGGGCTAATTGGTAGCTCATCGGGCCGAGACCGCAAATGACACCGACGGCCAGATCCGACAGGTAGGAGTGATGACGAAATGACTCTCGGGCGTGGACGTTGCTGAGATGCACTTCAATAAAAGGAATGGCTACTCCAGCCAGCGCATCGCGCAGGGCCACACTACTGTGAGTAAATGCTGCCGGATTAATAATGATGAAGTCGGTGTTGCCACGGGCATTGTGAATACGGTCGACCAGTTCGTGTTCAGCATTGCTCTGGAAAGCTTCCAGTTGATGGCCTGCGGCGAGTGCCTGCTCGGTGAGGTTTTGGTTAATTTCTGCCAGCGTGGTGTGGCCGTAGACTTCCGGCTCACGGGTACCGAGCAGGTTCAGGTTTGGGCCATGCAGTAGCAGAAATTTCGCCATTACGGAGTCGAGCCTGTAGACAAATATGTGGCTGACGATTTTGCACCAGCAGTAGGTAAGTGTCCAGTTTTTTGGCAAAAAAACCGGCTTTTTGTCGCTATTTTCGGCGAAAAGGCTGTGATTGGTCTATCGATTGATTTCTGATGCCAATTCAGCCAGCAAATCACGCATTTGCCCGGGCCGAATGTGACCGACTTGTCGGTATTGCCGTAATTCCTCGCCAAAAGCATCGTAGAAAATGAAAGTGGGTGGCCCAAACACCCGGAGTTCGCGCAACATGGCCTGATGTGCAGAGGTATTGTCGGTTAAATCCACTTTGAGCAGGGTATATTGCTGCAGTGCGCTCACCACCTGCGGATCACGAAAGGTGGTCAGCTCCATGGTTTTACAATCAGTACACCAGTCGGCATAAAAGTCGAGCATCACTGGCTTGGTACTGCTTTGCAGCTGTTGGTCCAGTTGCTCCAGGCTGTCGATCATGACAAATTCGACAGAGGGCGCTTGTGATGAAGTATCACGTTCTGTGGCTGCCAGCGCATGCAGTGGTTGCCAGATATGCTGCCCGCCGCTTGAGGCACCCAGTACCAGCAAGCTGCCATATATCAGCATCAATAATCCCACACCTTTCCACAGCTTTTGCCAGCCATTGGCATCAATACCCAATGATTCAAGTGCGCCCAGATATACCGCTGAGATAATCAGCAGTGCGCCCCAAAGCAGCAATGTCAACCAGCCCGGAATGATGCGCTCCAGCATCCAGATCGCCAGCGCCAGCAGCAATACCCCAAAGACCGCTTTGATAGTGACCATCCAGTCACCGGCTTTGGGCAATATGCTGCCTGCGGAAGTGCCAATGATGAGTAGCGGTACGCCCATGCCCATGCTCATTGCAAACAGGGCTGCGCCACCCAATACCGGATCAGCATGCTGGCTGATAAACAGCAACGCTCCAGCCAGCGGCGGGGCCAGACAGGGCCCGACTATCAAACCGGACAACAGACCCATAATGGCAACACCTATCCAGGTACCGCCCCGCTGTTTTTGACTTAAGTTATACAGGCGTTGCTGGATGCCAGAGGGTAATTGCAGTTCGTAAAAGCCAAACATCGACAAGGCCAGCAAGACAAAAATAATGGTGAAACTGCCTATCAACCAGGGATTTTGCAGCATTAGTTGCAGATTACTGCCCAACATGCCGCTGACGACACCGGCTGCGGTATAGGTCAGGGACATTGCCAGTACATAAGTGAGCGATAACAAAAAAGCTCTGCGGGTGGTGATGTGTTCGCCCTGGCCGACAATAATGCTCGACAAAATGGGGATCATGGGTAGCACGCAGGGCGTAAAGGTCAGCAGCAGCCCCAAGCCAAAAAATCCCAGCAAAATTTTCAGCAGATTGCCGTCAGCCAGGCGCTCGGCTATCTGAACTTCCTGAGAACCGGTGCTGCTGGTCGAAGGCAGTGTTGATGCTGAGTCAATAAAGTTGTCTGCTTGCGTCTGCGCTACCGCATCGCCGGTTAACTCGAGGCTAACGGTGCGAGTGGCCGGTGGATAGCAAATCTGAAAGGTTTCCGAGCAGCCCTGAAAGCTCACATTCAATACGACTTCTGAACCTTTTGAGACTCCGATGATGTTTAGGGGTACAAACACATCATCCAGATACACTTCCGTCTGTCCGAAAAACTCATCGTATTTGGGTGTGCCTGCCGGCAGTTGATAGGGTGCAAGCTGGTAGGGCGAATCTTCGGCCAGCGCAAAAGCAACTTTGTCGCGGTATAGATAGTTGCCTTCGGCAATTTGCCAGCCAATGCGAATGCCGCTTTCTGCGTTGACTTCAGCTTGTAGCCGGAATGCCTCATCAACTTCCAGAGGCATGTCAGCGGAACGACTGATGCCAAGGCTTTCAAGCAAGCCCGGGCGCGCTTCAGCGCTGAAACTGGTCAACAGCAACAACAGGACTAGAAAAAATTTCATTGTCGGTTTTGGCCCAAAAATGCAGTCACAATCAGACAATGGTAACAGGCAATGGTTTGTTTCAGTGAAGCCTTGAGGGTGTCTAATTGTCACAATGCTGTAATAATTGCGCCCATGTTTACAACATCACAGGTTTCTCGTGGAAATAAAAACCATCCATCAGCTTGAGAAGCAAGCGTTCAAGAAAAGCCATACTGAAATGGCTCGTATCGGCTTTGCACTGTTCTTCCTGGTCCTGGTTCTAATCTATAGTTTCGCCACCAGTGGTGGTGTTCCTAACAATATGTTCCTGGCCATTGCGGCGGTATTTGGTGGCTATATGGCCATGAATATCGGCGCCAATGACGTCGCCAACAATGTTGGACCGGCAGTGGGGTCTCGGGCACTGACCATGGGCGGGGCGATTGTTATCGCCATGATCTTTGAGGCCGCAGGTGCCTTTATTGCTGGTGGTGAAGTTGTTTCAACCATCAAAAACGGCATTATCGATATTCGTGCTTTTGGCGATGATACCGACAGCTTTATCTGGGCCATGATGGCGGCTTTATTGGCGGCTGCGCTTTGGCTCAATCTGGCGACCATGGCCGGTGCACCGGTGTCGACCACACACTCGATAGTGGGTGGGGTGATGGGTGCTGGCATGGCTGCTGCCGGTTTTCACATTGTCGACTGGTGGACCATGGGACGCATTGCCAGCTCATGGGTTATTTCACCGGTGATGGGGGGCGTGATAGCGGCTCTGTTTTTATTTGCCATCAAAAAAACCATTATCTTCAAAGAAGATAAGTTAAGTGCTGCCACACGATGGGTTCCGATATATGTGGCGTTGATGGCCTGGGCATTCACCACTTATCTGGTGATGAAAGGCTTGTCACAAATCTGGCCCAAAGTGATTGAGCTGGTGAATCACCTGCCTTTGGTCAATGCCGAACCTGTGGGCAAACCAAGCTTTTTTGTCGCCATGATGATTGGTTTTGCGCTGGGTGGTTCGATTTATCTGCTGGTCAAAAAATGGGTCAGTGACCGGGCACCGAATATGGAAAATAACCGCAACAGCATCAATGTGATGTTTACCATCCCGTTGATTTTTGCTGCGGCGTTGCTGAGTTTTGCGCATGGTGCCAATGATGTGGCGAATGCGATTGGTCCCTTGGCGGCGATTAATGAAGCGGTCAAAACCGGAGGCATTACCGGAACAGCCGGGATTCCGTTATGGGTCATGGCCGTCGGTGCTTTTGGTATTGCCATTGGTCTCGCCCTGTATGGGCCGCGTCTGATCCGTACCGTCGGCGGTGAAATTACCGAGCTTGATCAAATGCGCGCCTATTCGATTGCCATGGCTGCAGCAGTGACGGTCATTATTGCCAGTCAGCTTGGCCTGCCGATCAGTACCACTCACGTCACCATTGGCGGGGTGTTCGGGGTGGGCTTCCTGCGAGAATGGCTGGATTCTTCAAGTCGAATTGAGTTTGAAATCGCCCGTGAAAAAGCCGAGCTTGAAGACGAGAAAAGACAGCTCAATGCATTGAAAAATGAACTGACCAGCCTGCAGGTTAAAGAGAACAAGACCATGCAGGATTATCAGCGCATTACCGAGCTGTACCGTTTGATTGATGAAGAAGAAGGCATCATCAAAAAAACCAAGAAAACACTCAAAAAAGAACAAAAAACCTTGTACGTTAAGCGTGACATGATCAAGAAAATTGTCACCGCCTGGCTGATTACCGTGCCATCCGCTGCGGTATTATCTGCCTGTATCTTCTTTATGATCAAAGGCATCATGAGTTAAACATATACGTTTTTGAGTATATGCGTTTTAGCGCATAAGCGATATGATAAAGCCCGGAATCTCACCGGGCTTTTTTTTATGTTGCAGATTATTTCCGGGCTCAGCCGTGATGTCAGGCAGTATCTTGTCATCACATTCAGCTATTGGACTTTTACCATTTCAGATGGCGCACTTCGTATGCTGGTCGTGCTTTATTTCCATCAGCTTGGTTACAGTCCGCTGGAAGTGGCAATGCTGTTTGTGCTGTACGAGTTTTTTGGCATTGTCACCAATCTGATCGGTGGCTGGCTGGCGGCGCGATTGGGGCTGAATGTCACCATGCACCTTGGGTTATTGCTGCAAGTCATTGCCTTGTCGATGTTGCTGGTCGATCCGCAATGGTTATCAGTCGCTTATGTAATGGTGGCACAGGCCTTGTCGGGCATTGCCAAAGACCTCAACAAGATGAGTGCTAAATCCAGCATTAAGATGCTGGTTGCCGATGATCAGCAGTCGACCTTGTATCGATGGATTGCCTGATGACCGGC
>NZ_APHR01000020.1 GCF_000349205.1 Methylophaga lonarensis MPL
TCASAGTACCGTAGGAAACAACCCGACCATAAGAGAACACGCCCGAAGTTCCGGCATATTCATTGTGGTCAACGAGATAGGTATTCAGACGATCTTCAACTTCCTGCTCGGCAACCGTCCAGCGGTTGCCTGTGACCGGTGCAGTTTGCTCGGCAAGCGTGGTCACACCCGTTTGTTCGTTTTGAATATTCATCACACCGGCAACGGCAAGTGCACCCACCGAGGCAGCCATTGCCAACCCAGCCACTTGTTTGTTGAGCAGTGCAGGAAAACGCAAGACTTTCGCCTTGACTGAGCTTTGCACTGATTGGCTATGTTCAGGTTCTTCAGCAATTGCTGCCGTCAAACGTTGATTAAAAGCCATCACATCAATACTGCCGGCACGGGAATAACCATGCAGTAAATCACTGGCATGCTGGTAGCGCATAAATCGCGCTCTGGCATGTTCATCGGTAGTGACCAATGTGATTGCTTGTTCGAGATCCTTGCCAGAGAGTTGTCCATCGACCAATGCGGATAGCATTTCATCGTGATTGACTGTCATTGTTAATCCTCTTCACCCATTACTGCTTTTACTTGTTTATCAATCGCCTCACGAGCCCTAAAGATTCGTGAACGCACAGTGCCTATCGGACAATCCATTGCTTGCGCGATTTCCTCATAGCTCATGCCCTCAAACTCGCGCAATTTGATTGCTGTCGCTGTATCGTCCGGCAACGATTCGATGGCTTCATGAATCGCCTGCTCCAGCTCCACACTCATGAGACTGTTTTCAGGGGTCTCAAATTCCTTCAATTCCGGTGCATCGTAATAAATAGTTGCATCCATGGCATCGACATCAGTGACCGGGGGCCGTCTGGATGCCGCTGTCAGGTGGTTTTTGGAGGTGTTGATCGCGATTCGATACAACCAGGTGTAGAAGGCGCTATCCCCTCTGAATCCCGGCAAAGCACGGTATGCTTTGATGAAGGCTTCCTGGGCAACATCCATGGCTTCGACAGGGTCATGAACAAACCCTGTGATGACATGGATGATTCGCTGTTGATATTTCATGATCAACAAATCAAACGCCTTTTTGTCGCCTGCCTGTACACGCTCTACCAGTTCTTGATCGACACTCATTCTTTTATCCGACACACCCCGGTTTGCCGGAGCTTGTTATTTTTGATTGTCTGATTGACCTGTAACATTTCTCTTTGTTCCAGTTAAGGTGCAAAATAACTGCATTGCTATTCTACCTCTGACTGAGTGTATGACCACAACTAATGACTTTGATCTGCTGATTCTGGGCAGCGGCACTGCCGGTTTGACGCTAGCTTTGAAGATGGCAGACAGCTGTCAAGTCGCTGTGCTGTCCAAGCAGCAACTCGACGAAGGTGCGTCACTGTATGCACAGGGAGGAATCTCGGTTGTCCTGGACAAAACTGATTCAATTCAATCACATATCGACGACACATTAAGAGCAGGTGCAGGCCTGTGCAACCCCACCGCAGTGCGTTTTACTGTTGAGCATGCACGGGAAAATATCGAATGGCTGATTGAGCAAGGCGTCTCTTTTACCCGCGATGGTGTGACCTCAGAAACCTATCATTTGAGCCAGGAAGGTGGTCACAGTCACCGACGCATTATTCATTCTGCGGATGCAACCGGTCGTGAAGTCGAAACCACGTTATTGGCAAAAGCCCAGCAACATCCCAACATTCACATGTTTCCTTTTCACATTGGTATCGATCTGATTACCAGCCAAAAACATCTGGGCGAATCTGAAAATCACTGTCTCGGCTGCTACGTGCTGGATATCAAGAATGATACTGTTAAAACCTTCACAGCCAAGACCACCGTGTTGGCAACTGGCGGCGCCGGCAAAGTTTATCTTTATACAAGCAATCCGGATGTTTCAACGGGTGATGGGATCGCCATGGGCTGGCGTGCCGGTTGCCGAATCGCCAACATGGAATTCATCCAGTTTCACCCCACCTGCCTGTACCATCCACTGGCCAAATCTTTTCTGATCAGCGAGGCCTTACGCGGTGAGGGAGCCAAACTAAAACTGGCCGACGGGACTGAATTTATGCCCCGTTATCACCCACAAGCAGAACTTGCGCCCAGAGACATAGTGGCGCGAGCCATCGACCACGAGATGAAACGGCTCGGTCATGATTGCGTCTATCTTGATATTAGCCATCAATCACAGGAATTCATCGAAACTCACTTTCCGACTATTTATCAGCGCTGTCTGTCATTTGGCATCGATATCAGTCAAGTACCGATACCGGTTGTGCCTGCCGCACACTACACCTGCGGTGGCATCGTCACCGATCTGAATGGTCGCACAGATATCGCCGGGCTATATGCCATTGGTGAAACAGCACACACAGGCTTGCACGGCGCCAATCGAATGGCCAGTAACTCATTATTGGAATGTCTGGTATTTGCCAGCGCCGCTGCCAGCGATATTCGTCAACAAGCGCCTTATCAATACTCAACCCCCATTCCTGATTGGGATGCCAGCCGGGTTGAGCCGGCCAAGGAAGCCATTGCGATCAGCCACAACTGGGATGAGTTACGGCGGTTTATGTGGGATTACGTTGGCATTGTCAGAAGCACCGAACGCTTGAATCGTGCCCGACAACGTCTGACATTGTTGAAGCAGGAAATACATGAGTACTACAGCCAGCACCACATCAATGCTGATCTGCTGGAACTGAGAAACCTGGCAGATGTGGCCCAATTGATTATTGATAGCGCACTTCAACGCAAAGAAAGCCGAGGCCTGCATTACACACTGGACTTTCCGGAGTCTGATGAAAAAAAACCACCCGCAGACACTATCATTTCCGGGAAAATCTGAAGCTCAGTCAAGGTAGATTTTTGAATCACGCAAGCGTCGCCTCAACAGCCGATAATCAGCTTCAGCCACCGCATCACATGGAATAAGCAGATTGATATTGCGTCGTCGGTCGCTGTCCTTGAAATACAGGATCAGCAAAAACCGACTTTGATAGCTACGTTTCAATAACAGCTTGTCTGCTATCAGCGACCCGCCTCTTAACAACTGCCAGTTTTGCTCTGCCAGCAGACGTAATTGTGTCTCGTCGGCCGAAAAATAAAACCGCTTCAGATACCAAATCAAGCTCAACGGCAAAACAGCCAGCGCAATGACCGATAACCAGGCAATCCCAGTCAAAGCAATTGTCACAAATGCCAGTAGATGCACCAATGATAAGTAGACGGCCAGATACTGCGAGCGCTGCATCGACAGCTGCACGCTTTGGCTTTGTTGACCTTCCATGGTCAGGCTCCTGTGAGTTATTGAATGCTCAGGGTACAATAGCCGCCTGATCTGAGAAGGACAATTGTCACCATGAACAACAGCCAATGGCACCCCTTGAACTCTGCTCATCCCGAAGCAACTTTGACCACACCTTATTATTGCGAACTTGGCGCTGGCCTGGTGAAAGTCTCGGGGGCAGATGCGGCTCAATTCCTGCAAAATCTGCTGACCAATGATGTGATGCAGTTGACTAATGGGCAGTGCCAACTTAATGGATTTTGTAATCCCAAAGGTCGATTACTGGCCAGTTTTCTGCTGATTCGCCAGCAGGATGAGTATCTGTTGTTACTGCCTGAAGATCAGGCAAGTTTTATTACACAGCGGCTCAGCATGTTCAAATTACGCAGCAAAGTTACGGTCGAAGATTGCAGCCAGCAATATCAAACGACCTATCTGCGAGCTGACTCAACGGGTACTGGCATTCCCCTGCCATGGCAAAATAACTCAAGCCTGATGTTGTCTGAAACTGCTCAACACGCAGCACAGCTAAAGGAGCTTGAAGCCGATAACTGGCTTAATGCAGGCACTGAACAATTCTCGGTGGATCTACTGCAACAAGGAGTTCCAGTGGTCTACGCCGCAACGCGAGAACAGTTCACACCGCAACAAATCAACTTTGAAGTCATGGGCGGCGTCAGTTTCAAGAAAGGCTGTTATCCGGGGCAGGAGGTTGTCGCCAGACTGCATTACCTCGGTAAACCCAGTCGTCGGATGTTCCTGTGCAGGCTCAACAACACTTCAGCAAACCTGAACGCAGGCGATGAAGTTGTAGACGCCAATCAGGAAGTACTTGGCCACATTGTGAACCATGCAAAACAAGCGGATGGTGATGTACTGCTGGTCAGCTTCAAGCTCAGCGCCATTGGTCAGTCGGTTTTTACTGCAGATGGCGAAGTAATCAGCGACATCTGGTCGCTGATTGCAGACGATGAGGCTTGATTGCGGTATGGGCAGTGACTGGCCGGACTAATCCAGTCCGAGTTTTTTGAGTTTATAACGCAGAGCACGAAAGCTGATGCCCAGCTGTTTGGCTGTGGCCGTTCTATTCCAGCGATTATTCTCCAGTGCTTGTTGAATAAGCTGCTTTTCCTGTAACTCAAGATGCGCATCGAGGTTATCAACCACAGTGGCAGAAAAGTCTGCAGCGGAAGCCTCTTTGTGCGCTGGCAGTGAGTGCTGCTCTGAAGCGACCGGCAATTCCCGGCCCTCCGGCAACATCAGATCCGTTTCCTGAATTTCACCACCATCAGCCCAGGTCATGGCACGCTCCAGGGTATTTTCCAGCTCCCTGACATTACCGGGAAAGGGATAATTCATCAGCGCCTGCATCGCCGCCGGATGAATGGTCGCCACAGATGTTCGGTTTTTTTGAGCCAACTGCTGCAGAATGTGCGAGACCAGCATCGGAATATCCGCACGACGCTCGCGCAAAGCTGGCACCTTGAGCTGAATCACATTGAGTCGATAAAACAAATCTTCACGGAAATTGCCCTGTCTGACACATTGCGCCAGGTCTTTATGTGTCGCTGACAGGATCCGCACATCGACATGAAGCTCTTCCTGCCCACCGACTGGG
The DNA here is from genome assembly GCF_000349205.1 of Methylophaga lonarensis MPL. Classification (GTDB taxonomy): domain Bacteria; phylum Pseudomonadota; class Gammaproteobacteria; order Nitrosococcales; family Methylophagaceae; genus Methylophaga; species Methylophaga lonarensis. The sequence continues at coordinate 4,911 of NZ_APHR01000020.1, forward strand.
CGGATGGTTTTTTCCTGAATCGCTCGCAGCAGCTTGACCTGCATAATCATCGGCAAGTCAGCCACTTCATCCAAAAACAAGGTGCCGCCATTTGCTTGCTGAAACAAGCCGGTTTTGTCGGCCACCGCACCAGTAAATGAGCCCTTCTTGTGACCAAACAATTCACTTTCGACCAGCTCAGCAGGAATGGCACCGCAGTTAATAGGCACAAACGGACCTGATGCACGAGCCCCTAAATCATGTATCAAGCGCGCGACCAGCTCTTTACCTGTGCCAGATTCGCCAGTGATGTAGACAGGTGCCTGACTTCTCGCCAGCTTGCTGACTTTGCCACGCAAATTACGCATGGTTTCCGTGTCTCCCAACAGTCGATCCCGCGAACGTCGTTCACTCGGCTGAGGCTTGTCTGGAGACAGCTTCAAAGCAGCTTCTACCAACTCTCTGAGAACCCGCAGCTTGACCGGTTTGGAAACAAAATCAAAAGCGCCCAGTTTGAGTGCCTGCACTGCCAGATCCATACTGCCATGTGCAGTAATCACGGCCACTGGCAGCTCAGGTGTTGATTGCTGAATGGATTTAACCAGATCCAGACCACTGCCATCGGGAAGCCGCATATCCGTAAAACACAGATCGAATTGCTGCTGACTCAGTGCCTGATGTGCCTGTGCCAGATTCTCAGCGGTCACACAGTCGACTGACATACCTTCCAGCGTCATGGTCAGCAACTCAAGAATGTCAGGTTCGTCGTCTACAACCAGTGCTTGCGGATTCATTCAATATATTCTCTTGCATGCATCGGAAAACTGATACGAAAACAACAGGTCCCCTCTTCACCCAGGTAGGTCAGTCGAGCACCGTTGGCCTGACATAACTCTTTGGCCAGATAGAGTCCCAAGCCGGTGCCTCCGGTTCTTTGTGAATAAAAAGGTTCAAACAAATGCTCGGCGGCTTCTGCGGATACGCCGGGGCCATTATCCGAGATATCCAGTTTCACTTCATCATCGTCAGCAGCCACTTTAATGGCTATCATCGGCCCGGCTTCGTTTTTACGCGCATAGTGCAGTGCATTTTCCAACAGATTGTAAATCACCTGTTGTAATTGGGCCTCATCAATCCAGACTCTGGCCAGTGGCACTTCTGTTTCGAGCTGAATCTGCTCATTGGAAAGCCGGTTAATCTCGGAGAACTCGGCCACCAGTTTTTCCAGCCACGGCAACAAAACCACCACACTGGGCTCTACTGATTTCCGACGGCTCATTTGCAAGATGGTCTCAATAATACTGTTAACACGCGCGCTGTGTCGCTGAATGATGGCTGTCAGTTTTTGTGTTTGGGGATTTTCAGCATCAAGTTCGTTCAACAACTCTCCTGCATGACTGATGGCACCCAACGGATTGCGGATTTCATGGGCAATGCTGGCAGAAAGACGACCCAATGAGGCAAGCTTCAATTGCTGCGCCTGTTGCGCCATCGCGGAAGTATTATCGAGGTAAATCAGGCTCTCACCACTGTCCAATCGAGTGGCTCTTGCGAGTACCTCCGGCAACTCTGGTCTGGCTTGAAATGGCTCAAATGCCTGTGGTTGATGATTGAGCCACTGCGAGAACTGTATTGCCAGTGCAGGAACAGCATCAGCAAGTGCATTAAACAATTGAGATTGCCCGATGCCCAACAACTGTCCGGCTGATTGATTGAACATGCTGATTCGGCCCTGAGCATCGACCACCAGCACCCCGGTTTGCATTCGACTGATGATGTGCTGATTCAGCATTGCCAGTTTGCTGACATCGCGCGCCCGTTCCTCGGCTATCAACTGTGTACGCTGCATCTTTTTCGACAACACCTGCGCCAGCAGCGTGGTTGCAAAAAATGTCGCGCCAAGCATGCCTGCCTGACTGTAACGAGTAACGCCTTCGCCTGCAATCTGGGTGTAACTGGCTTCAAACAGCACCGCCAGTGTTGCAATCGCTGCGGTAAATACCGCCAGGCGTCCGGGAATCAATGTCCCGCCGGCAATCACCACAACCACCATTAGTGAACCTAGTCCGGATTGTAGTCCACCACTGGTATGAATCAGCAGTGTTAACAAGACAATATCGAACAATAACTGAAGCGTGGTCAGTGAAACGAAGTTATTCCAGCGCAGGTGGGTAAGCGCTGTCAGCGCAAGTCCTGCCAGAAGATATATCTGACTGACCGTAGCGTACGCAGCGGGATCGAGCGAACCGAGAAAGTCCGGCGGCAGATTGAAATAAAAAACGGCAAACAGCGTTGCCGCAAGAAATAACCGGTAATAGGAAAATATCAGTAAGGCCCGCCAGGAGGTGGGATCAACCGTATTCTCAGACACCATATTCACCGACAGAGTCGTCGCCTATTTGGACTTACGCGCCAACTCCAGGTGTTCAGTACAGCAGAAGTAATGTTTGTCCTGCGAAATTGCCTCATGTTCAGGCAAATGCAAGCCGCAATGTTCACAGCGCACCATTCTCTCAGCTTTGGCAGGCAAATCTGTCGAAGGTTTACGGCGAAACAGATTCACAAACACCAGATACAGCAGCAAACCAAGAATGAGCAGTAACAAAATTCGCATGGGTAACCTCAAAAAAAAGGGTATCCGTAACAGGATACCCTTTTCTCTTAACTACAGTCAGCCACTAGCCGCGTGAAGCGCGCTTGCGCTCGTGCTCCAGCAATAATTTTTTCCGCAACCGCAATGATTTAGGGGTGACCTCAAGTAATTCATCATCACCGATAAATTCAAGCGCTTGCTCCAGACTCATCCGGATTGGCGGTACCAGCGTCACCGCATCGTCTGTTCCGGAGGCACGAACGTTGGTTAATTGCTTGCCTTTAAGCGGGTTGACTACCAGGTCGTTGTCTCTTGAGTGAATACCGATGATCATGCCTTCATAGACTTCATCACCATGACCGATAAACATCCGGCCACGCTCCTGAAGGTTGAAAATCGCAAAAGCAACGGCCTTGCCGACGCCATTGGCGATCAACACACCATTGATACGTTTGCCAAAGCTGCCCGGCTTCATCGGGGCATAATGATCAAAAACACTATAAATCAGACCTGTTCCCTGAGTGGCAGTCAGAAACTCGGTTCTGAAACCTATAAGGCCACGTGACGGAATGATGAAGTCGAGTCTGACGCGTCCCTTGCCGTCTGGTGCCATATTGCGTAACTCAGCGCCACGTTCACCCATTTTTTCCATGATGGTGCCTTGATGTGTGTCTTCAACATCTACGGTGACCGCTTCGAAAGGCTCTTCCTTGTGTCCATCAACATCGCGGATGATAACTTCTGGACGTGAAACACCCAGCTCAAAGCCTTCCCGGCGCATGTTTTCAATCAACACCGACAAGTGGAGCTCACCACGACCAGATACTCGGAATTTATCCGGATCTTCCGGAAGTTGTTCAACACGTAGAGCTACGTTGTGAATCAACTCACGTTCGAGACGTTCTTTGATTTGTCTGGTAGTGACAAATTTGCCTTCCTTGCCGGCAAAAGGTGAATTATTCACCTGGAAAGTCATGGTCACTGTTGGTTCATCAACCGTCAACGGTGGCAAGGCTTCAACTGCATTGGGATCGCACAGTGTGTCAGAAATATTCAGAGGATCCAGACCTGTGAAAGCGATAATGTCGCCAGCTTGAGCTGATTCAACTTCTTCACGACGCAGTCCCATAAAGCCCATCACTTGCATCACTCGGCCATTGCGTTTGTTGCCTTCACGATCAACAACCGTCACTGGTGTATTAGTTTTCACCCGACCGCGTTCGATACGCCCTACGCCGATTACACCGACATAGCTGTTATAGTCCAGTGAAGAAACCTGCATTCTAAATGGGCCTTCTGCATCCACATCGGGTGGGCTGACCTTGTCGACAACCAGTTGGAACAAAGGTGTCATATCGCCATCACGCACTGATTCATCCAGTCCGGCAAAACCATTGAGCCCAGAAGCATAAATCACATCAAAATCAAGTTGTTCGTCTGTAGCATCCAGATTGACAAACAAATCAAAGGTTTGGTCCAAAACCCAGCCAGCGCGGGCACTTGGCTTATCTATCTTATTGATGACGACAATGGGCTTGAGTCCCAGCGCCAGTGCTTTTTGCGTCACAAATCGGGTCTGTGGCATGGGGCCTTCTGATGAGTCCACCAACAGCAACACCGAGTCCACCATCGACAACACACGCTCCACCTCACCGCCAAAATCGGCGTGGCCTGGGGTGTCTACGATGTTGATATGGTAGTCATTCCAGCGGATTGCGGTATTTTTGGACAGGATGGTGATGCCACGCTCACGTTCGAGATCGTTGGAATCCATCACGCGTTCCTGCAGTTCTTCGTGTTCACTGAAGGTGCCTGACTGACGCAGCAGTTGGTCAACCAGGGTGGTTTTGCCATGGTCAACATGGGCGATGATTGCGATATTCCGCAGCTTGTTAATGTCTTTCACAGTATTGGTCATAAATATCAATTCAAAAATGCATGCTATCTGGCATGACGGATTAAAAGGGCCCTTTCAGACGGGCTTATTTGAGTGTGTCGGTTAAGTTGGGTGTAATCAGTGCTTGTAGTTGTGACTGCAAAGGCAAGTTACTGGCAATGACATGCCCTTTGTCGAGCACTTGATCGCGTCCGCTGAAATCTGTCACGGTACCGCCAGCTTCTTCAACCAGCAACCAGCCTGCAGCAAGATCCCATTTTTCCAGGCCAATTTCCCAGTAAGCATCCACTCTGCCCGCCGCAACATAGGCCAAATCGAGCGCAGCAGAGCCTGCACGACGGATATCAGAAACTTTAGGGAACAAAGCATTAAACATGCCCATATAGGCATCAAAGTGTTGCGGATACTTGAACGGGAAGCCGGTTGCCAGCAATGCGCCAGTTAATTCCTTGCGTTTACCTACCCGAATTCGTCTGTCATTCAGCTTGGCACCCTCGCCTTTGCTGGCGGTAAACAGCTCATCTCTGAGCGGGTCGAAGACAACTGCATGCTCCACACGGCCGCGCACCATAACTGCAATTGACACACAATAATGCGGAAAACCGTTCAGAAAATTAGTGGTGCCATCGAGAGGATCTATGACCCAAACTGTGTCAGCGTTGCCTGCATTGCCTGATTCCTCGGCCATAATTGCATGATCCGGATAGGCTTTTTTGATAACGCTGATAATTTCCTTTTCAGCCAGACGGTCAACATCAGAGACATAATCGTTGCGACCTTTGGTGGTGACTTCCAGGTGGTCAACGTGCTGTAGCGAGCGCACAATAAGGCTGCCAGCCTGACGTGCCGCGCGAACGGCAATATTCAGCATGGGATGCATAGATAAATTTTTCCAGAGCAAGACATACAAAAGAACCGCCAAAGCCTATCGATGTCCGATCAACTTGGGCGGTCGTGAACTAATGATAGAATTATAACAACTTTTTGTGACAGATCGCAGTTCCAATTTATCGAAATAGACAGCATAATTATTTCCTGCTAGCCTCATATCAGGCTTGCATTTGCTTGATATTGGAAATGCGAAACCACAACTGGTACTTTTAAGGAGAAACCGAATGAAACCATTAGCTAAACTGGGTGCTGTTATTCTGCCACTGGCACTGTTAACTGCTTGTGCCAACACCGCTGAAATGGAAGCCCTGAAAGCTTCTGTTGAAGCAGCTCAATCAACTGCTGACAGTGCTCTGGTCGCAGCTCGCAATGCTCAAGCGACTGCTGATACTGCGCAACGTTCAGCTACTGATGCAGAGCTGTCTGCAATGAACGCACAACGTGCTGCAGAACGTGCTCAAAACGCTGTTGATGCTTGCTGTGCACGTATCGACCGCATGTTCGAAAAAGCAATGAGCAAATAAGCTTAGCGCTTCAAGACACAAAAAAGCCGGGCATGTCCCGGCTTTTTTGTGCGCGTCATTCTGACACTTAATGTTGATTTTAATCCGTACCGCCCGCGCACAGGCGGCACGCAATCGACACAGAACAGCCTACAAGGCATCCTCAGACAACATCACCGGCCAGACTCTCACACCTGCTGCGGTGATCTTTTCAGCGGCCTGTATAGCCTCAGCTTCACTTTCAAACGGCCCCAAGACCATTTCCTCATGCGCTCTGTTATTGATTGGCCAGAACATATAGCCTAAATCGAGTTTATCGAGAACGGCTCTAAACTTGGCTGTACTGCCTTTTTTCATGCCAGCATGCAAGAACCAGATATCCTCAACGATTGGTAAAGCATCCTGATGCAGGCCTTTAACAAGGCCACGGTGCTCTCTGACTACTTGTTCAACAAACGGCCAGTCTTCGTCTCGCAAGGAATCATCCTGCACCTTAATAATCGACTGAACCATCGGTGTCAGGTTATTAGTGTGCCTGTCATCGATATCATCGAGCGGTTTATGTGCTTCCAGATACAACTGGCCATTATGAATTGCGGCTTTGTGAGGTTGATAGATAATTTCGACCTGTGTGCCCAAAGATACCTTGTGGTACAACTGCTCAATATCCTCCGGGAACAGGCGGATACAGCCTGAACTGACACGCATACCGACACCATAGGGACGGTGGGTACCATGAATCAGATAACTTGGATTGGACAGTCGGATAGCATGCGCCCCCAAGGGATTGTCAGGACCTGGTGGAACGACATCGGGTAGCACCTTACCCTCTTCAAGATAAGCAGCTCGGATGGATGCCGGTGGTGTCCATGTCGGATTTTCACGCTTTTGGATAATACTCATTCTGCCAAGCGGCGTCCGCCAGCCTTCCCTACCAATACCTATCGGAAAAGTCACAACACGTTGCGCTTCACCCGACGCAGGCTTGGGATAATAATAAAGCCGTAACTCGGCCAGATTGACCACAATCCCCTGGCGTGGGGCATCGGGCAGAATATAGCGTTTGGGAATGACTATTCTTTGACCTTCTCCTGGTAACCAGGGATCAACATCTGGATTGGCAGAGACGATATCGTGATAGCCCAGATCGAAGGTTCTGGCGATATCCAGTAACGTATCTTCATGCCGACTGACCAGAATCATGTTATGGCCGATGATTCGGGTTTCTGGTGATGGTAAGGTGAATGTTGTCGCCTGAACTTGAAAAGCAAACAGCGTGGCGCCGATGATTGATAACAATCGAAACATGGGTTTTCCTGAAACGAGGTGAGATTGAGCGAAAATCATATTGTACGAGCTTGTCTCAGCTAAAAATAGTGATTTGCCAGCATAAAAAGACTAAAATCATGGTTTATCTGTTCCCCAAAGCGATCGAAATCTACTCAAGATGAAGAACCTATACCTCCCTCTGCTACTCGTCATCAGCCTGTCTGGCTGTTCCTATTTCCAAAAAGAAGAAGTCAAAGCTGAAGAGAGCTGGAGCGTTGACAGGATATACTCAGAGGCCAAAGCCGCGCTCAACATGGGGGATTACACCAAAGCGATCCAGTATTATGACCAGCTCGAAGCACGTTTTCCGTTTGGTGAATACGCACAGCAAGCCTTACTGGAATCAGCATACGCGCATTACAAAAAACGTAGAGAGTGAGACAGCGCTGGCCACCATTGATCGATTCATCCGTGTTTATCCGCTCAACCCCAACATGGACTATGCGCTCTATCTGCGTGGACTAATTAACTTCCATCGGGATATGGGCTTTCTGGACAAATATATTCCACGCGACGAAACTCAGCGTGATCCAGCAGGTTCAAGGGATGCGTTACGCGACTTTACCAACCTTGTAAATCGCTACCCTACCAGCCGCTACAGTGAAGATGCTACCCAGCGTATCGTTTATCTGCGTAACCGTTTGGCACAACATGAAATCCATGTCGCACACTACTATATGAAACGGACGTCATATCTTGCCGCACTGAATCGTGCCAAATATGTTGTTGAAAACTATCCACGTACCACCGCCATGCCGGAAGCACTGATGATCATGGCCAAGGCCTATAAGATTATGGAGTTCAATGATCTGGCAGAAGATACGTTGCGGGTACTGGAGTTAAATTATCCTGGACACCCTGGGGTGGCCGAAGTCCGCAGAACTCGAGTCAACTAAACTGCTTCAATCGACTCAAGCCAAAAAAGGGGTGTTTACACCCCTTTTTTATAGCTGATTCCGGCGGGTTAAATCGCCGCTTCGCCCTGCTCACCGGTGCGTATACGAATCACCCGCTCCAACGGTGAGACAAAAATCTTGCCATCGCCGATGCGGCCGGTGTGCGCTGATTGGGTAATGGCTTCGATACAGGCATCAACAGCCTCATCCGCCAACACGATTTCCAGTTTTATCTTGGGCAGAAAGTCCACCACATATTCTGCACCACGATAAAGCTCTGTATGCCCTTTCTGCCGGCCAAAGCCTTTGACTTCTGTTACGGTAAGCCCTGTCACACCGATATCTGACAGTGCCTGACGCACATCGTCAAGTTTGAAAGGTTTGATGATCGCTTCAAGTTTTTTCATCGTCTTTCCCTGCTCACTCAATTATTGAAGTCACGGTATAACCAGAGGTTATCGGATAACGACGATCTCTGCCAAATGCCCGTTTGCTGATGCGAATACCGGGAGGTGCTTGTCGTCGTTTATATTCATTACGATCAACCATTTTGATGACGCTGGCAACCATGTTGGCCTCAAATCCTTGATTGACCATCTCCTCAAAACAGCGGTCATCTTCGATGTACTGGCTTAATAACGCATCCAGAAGATCATAAGGCGGCAGACTATCCTGATCGCACTGATCGGCTGACAATTCCGCTGAAGGCGGCCTGTCGATAATTCTCCGAGGTATTACCAGCGAGCGGCTGTTGCGATATTCCGCAAGCTGATACACCAGTGTTTTATAGACGTCTTTCAGCGGTGAAAAGCCGCCGGCCATATCGCCATACAATGTCGAATAACCTACCGCCATTTCACTCTTATTGCCGGTCGACAGCACCATGGCACCCGTTTTATTGGAAATGGCCATCAACAGCACACCGCGGCAACGTGCCTGAATATTTTCTTCTGTTGTGTCGGCCTGCGTTCCTGCCAGCATCTGGTCCAGTGCTGTCAAAAATGCTGTAAACAGAGGCTCAATCGCTATGGTTTGATGTTTGACAGCCAGCAGATCTGCCATTTCTGCGGCATCTTCAAGACTGATACTTGCTGTGTAACGCGACGGCATCATCACCGTTTGTACGCGCTCAGCGCCAATCGCATCGACAGCCAAAGCCAGGGTCAAAGCAGAGTCGATGCCACCAGAAAGCCCCAGTACCACGCCGGGAAAACCATTCTTTTCGATGTAATCACGAAGACCAAGCACCAGCGCCTGATACAACATGCTGACTTCATCCTGCTTGGCGCTGATGTTGCCACTGACAGTGACGGCTCCGCCGACTTGTCTCTGAACATCCACAACAAACAGGCCTGACTCAAAGGCGGGCGCACGAGCCGTCACCCGGCCATCGGCACTGAGTGCAAATGAGCAACCATCGAATACCAGTTCATCCTGTCCGCCGACTTGATTCACATAGACCACTGGAACCTGGCTTTCCTGAGTTCTTAAACGAACTTCCTGTTCACGCAACAGCCATTTACCTTGCTGAAATGGTGAAGCATTGAGATTAACGATAAGCTCTGCGCCTTCATCAACCGCTTGCAGGGCCGGCGCAGAAAACCAGATATCCTCGCAAATGGTCAGACCAAGCCGAATGCCATTCAATTCAACGACACAAGCGTCTTTGCCGGGCACAAAATATCGTTTCTCATCGAACACACTGTAGTTAGGCAATTGCTGCTTGAAGTATGTTGCTTTGAGGCTTCCATCACCAATCAAGGAGGCAGCGTTATACAGCTCTTGCCCCGGGTTGCCGGTCGGATGTCCAATAATGATGTGGATACCCTGAATTTGCTGCTGCAAGGTCAGCAAAGCCTTGTCACAACGCTTAACAAGGCCAGGACGAAGCAACAGATCTTCAGGCGGGTAACCGGTCAGTGTCAACTCGGGAAAAATCAACAAATCCGCATGAAGCTCATCACGCGCTTGCTGAGCAGCTGTGACTATTTGTGCCAGATTTCCCGCAACATCACCAACGACTGGATTAATCTGGGCCATTACCAGCCGCAGCTGATCAGTCATCCAGTCAGACTCCCATAGCTTCCAGCATCATCTGACCGATCTCGGCCGGTGAGCGAACTGTTCTGACCCCAGCAGCTTGCAATGCAGCCAGTTTGGCTTCGGCTGTTCCCTGACCACCACTGATGATGGCGCCTGCATGGCCCATTCGTTTTCCGGCGGGGGCTGTCAAACCTGCAATATAAGCGACCACAGGCTTGCTTACGTGTTCGGCAATATAAGCAGCAGCATCTTCTTCGGCCTGACCACCAATTTCGCCAACCATGACAATGCCTTCCGTTTGCGGATCCTGTTCAAACAGTTCCAGACAGTCGATGAAGTTCATGCCATGAATCGGATCACCGCCAATACCGACACAAGTGCTTTGACCAAGCCCATTCAGCGTCGTCTGGTGTACCGCCTCATACGTCAAAGTCCCGGAACGGGAGACAATGCCGATTTTACCCGGCTTATGGATCACGCCCGGCATGATGCCGATTTTGCATTCACCTGGCGTAATCAAACCCGGACAATTTGGGCCAATCAGTCGTGCGTCGTATTGCTGTAGGGCATGCCTTACGCGCAGCATGTCCAGTACCGGAATACCTTCAGTAATACAGGCGATGACTTTGATGCCAGCGTCAGCCGCTTCCAAAATTGCATCTGCTGCAAAAGCTGCCGGTACGTAAATCATGGTGGCATCAGCCCCGGTCGCCTCGACGGCCTCATGCACCGTATTGAAAACTGGTCGATCCAGATGTGTTTGGCCACCTTTACCCGGCGTGACACCGCCAACAAACTGAGTGCCATAGGCAATTGCTTGTTCAGAGTGGAATGTGCCCTGTTTGCCAGTAAATCCCTGACAAATCACTTTGGTATTTTTATTTACCAGAATACTCACGATGCATTACTCCTTGGCAGCAGCGACAGCAAGTCGTGCTGCTTCAGTCAAATCCTGTGCGGCTTGAAGATTCATACCGCTTTGTGCCAGTAACTGCCGGCCTTTTTCAGCATTGGTACCTTCGAGGCGCACGACCACCGGCAGCGTCAAACCGATTTCCCGTGCGGCCTGAATAATACCTTCAGCAATAAGATCGCAGCGAACAATACCGCCAAAGATATTCACCAGTATCGACTTGACTTTGTGATCTGACAAAATCAGCTTGAACGCTTCAGCAACACGATCTGCGGTGGTGCCGCCTCCGACATCCAGAAAGTTGGCTGGTTCGCCGCCCTCTTTTTGAATCAGATCCATTGTTGCCATGGCCAGACCCGCCCCATTGACCATGCAAGCGACATTACCTTCCAGGGCGATATAGTTCAGCCCGTATTGACGCGCAATGACTTCAGCATCATTTTCCTGGCTGGGATCAAACATCGCTTCCAACTCGGGATGACGAAACAAGCCGTTATCATCAAGATTAACCTTCGCATCCACAGCCAGCAGTTGGCCCTGGGCAGTCACTGCCAGTGGGTTGATCTCTACCAGGCTGGCATCGTTGTCGACAAACATACGGTAAAGCCCCTGCATCACTTTCTGCAGCTGTTTGAAGGCATCACCCTGCAAGCCAAGGAAAAAGCCCGCTCGCCGGCACTGATACCCCTGCAATCCAACAACAGGATCAATATACAGTGACAAGATAGCCTCTGGCTGATGCTCAGCAACTTCCTCAATATCCATACCGCCTTGTGCTGAGACCATGAACACCACTTTGCGACTCACCCGGTCTACCAGCACTGCCAGATAAAGTTCACGGGCAATATCCGACGGCTGTTCGATCAGTACTTGATTGACTGGCAAACCTTCAGCTGTGGTTTGGTGGGTGACCAGATGACGGCCCAGCATGGCATAGGTCGCGTCACTGACAGCATCATGAGAATCAACCACCTTGACGCCACCTGCCTTGCCTCGACCACCGGCATGTACCTGGGCTTTTACAACCCAGCGTTCGCCGCCTAACTGTTCAGCTGCCTGACGTGCCTGGATATTACTGAAAACGGCTTGCCCGTTGGGAGTAGGTATGCCGTATCGGCTGAATAATTGTTTCGCCTGGAATTCATGCAGGTTCATGTTGTTTGCCTTTACTGTCTCAGACTGAAGGCCGTTATCTGATAACGGCAAGTAAACGGTATATTTTCGCCCATCAGGCGGATAAATGCCATCACACGACGTGATATAGTATGCGCCGTATTGAATCGGAAACTCTGATGCTGACGCTCTACCCGGAAATCGAACCCTTTCACAGCGAACACCTGCTCATGGAAAAGCTGCCAGACGGCCGTCATCATGAGATTTACATAGAGCAGTGCGGCAACCCCAACGGTATTCCTGTGCTGTTCTTGCATGGTGGTCCGGGCTCAGGCTGTCGGCCCATGCATCGCTGCTTTTTTGATCCCCAGCGCTACCACATCGTGTTATTCGATCAACGTGGCTGTGGACGCTCATTGCCCGAGGGTGAACTTGAACACAATAACGCTGATTATCTCGTCGCTGATATTGAGGCCATTCGTCAGCATTTGAATATCAAACAATGGCTGTTGTTCGGAGGGTCCTGGGGTTCGACACTGGCACTTCTCTACGCACGTCAATACCCTGAGTCAGTCAGCGCGATGATCCTGCGCGGTATATTTCTCGGCCGTCAGCAGGATATTGACTGGGTCTATGCGCAAGGGGGTGCCTCGCGAATTTTTCCGGAGGCCTGGCAATCGCTAGTTGAGCGTCTGCCTGTTGCAGAGCAGGCTCAGCCCTTGAAAGCCTATCAGCAAATGCTGCAGCAAGATGACGTTGCGCTGACTGAACAAGCAGCAAGCAATTTACAGCATTGGGAAGCCACCATTGTCATGATGCGCGCTCATGAATATCAAGCGGATCCAGAAGCCACCGTCAGCCCGCTTGCACACTCATTGATTCAGTTACATTTTGCACTGAACGAGTGTTTTATCAGTGACCGCCCGATACTGAGCAATCTTGATGCTGTTCAACAGATCCCGACCCGGTTGATTCATGGCCGTTACGACATGGTCTGCCCTGTCGAACAGGCTTTACTGCTCAAGCAACAACTTCCAGGCGCTGAACTGGAAATTGTGCCCTTGGCTGGCCATGCAGCGGGAGAACCGGCATTGATTGATGCTCTGATTCGCGCCACTAACGACATGGCAGACAGATTGTCGTGATCGGTTTGTTGCAGCGCGTCAGTCAGGCATCTGTCAGCGTGCAGGGACAGATCATCGCAGAGATTGATCAGGGACTGATGGTATTGATCGGCGTCGAACACAATGACACTCAGGCTCAGGCAGATCGCCTTGTGGAACGGATTATCCGTTATCGGATATTTGCCGACAGCCAGGACAAAATGAATCTGAGCCTTCTCGATGTGCATGGCAGCCTGTTATTGGTGCCTCAATTCACACTGCCAGCAGATACTCGCAAGGGCTTGCGCCCCAGTTTTACGCCCGCAGCAACGCCGACAAAAGGTGCAGAATTGTTTGATTATCTGGTCAAACAGGCAAGCGAATCTGTTGAAAAAGTGGCATCCGGTCAGTTTGGTGCAAATATGCAAGTCGCACTGGTCAATGATGGTCCAGTGACATTCTGGTTACAAACATGATGATTCAGGGAACATATGCGTAGTTTGAGAAACTTCTTCATAGGCTTGGTCCTGCTGATACTGGCGATGTTTGCCATGTTGTTCATTCCGACCAATCAACCGGAAGCGCCCAGAATCTGGGAATTGGAACAAATGCCGGATGGCAATATCAAGGTACTGAATATTCACCTCGGCACGACCACATACCAACAAGCTCAATATGCGCTGCGCGAAATCGGTGAGGTGGCCATTTTTGTCAATCAGGAAGGCCAAGCTTCGCTTGAAGTGTTCTTTGACGTGATCAATCTGGCAGGTTTTTCAGCCAGAGCTATTCTCAATCTGCAAATGAGTGAAGATGAATTAACAGGTCTGATTGAGCGCAGTCCGGATGCAGGGCGCCTGCAACGCAGTGGTGCCCGTCGCTATCAAATCCATCATTCAGATTATGCTGCCGTGTTCAATGCTCCCGTGATGGCAATGACTTATATCCCAGGTCTGAGACTTGATGAAGCAATGCTAAGACACCGCTTTGGTGAGCCGATTGCCATTGAACATGAAGCCGAGGATGACGGTAAGCTGTGGCGCTATCCACATCTGGGCTTGACCGTAGGGCTGCACCCTAATGAACGGCCTGTTCTACTGTTTGAGGCAAACTGATACGTTTATCAACCAGTTGCATCAGTTCTTCTATTGGTACCGGCCGGCTGAACAGATAGCCTTGAGCTCGCTTGCAGTTCTGCGCTCTGAGAAAGGCTAATTGTTCTGCGGTTTCAACCCCTTCGGCCACAACTTCCAGGTCCAGACTTTCCGACATCGCCAGAATCGCATTGACGATAGCAGCATCATCTTTGTCATCGGTGACATCACTGACAAAGGTTCTGTCGATTTTCAGCACGTTGAGCGGGAATTGTTTCAAATAGGACAACGATGAATAGCCAGTTCCAAAATCGTCGATTGCCAGAGTGACCCCCAAAGCACTGAGTTGCCGCAGGGTATCAATCGCCAATTCAGTGTCGTCCATCAGCAAACTTTCGGTGATCTCAAGCTCAAGATTTTTTGCTGACATTCCGGATTCAAGCAGTAAATTCTGAATATAACGTGCCAGGTGGCCGCCTTTGAACTGGCGTCCAGACAAGTTTACCGCCATCACAAAATCATCTGGCAGATCGGCTGACGACTCCACAAACTGACGGCAGGTTTCACGTAATACCCACTCACCCACTGTATTGATAAGCCCGGTATCTTCAAGTAACGGTACAAAACGACTCGGTGAAACTTCGCCCCAATGTTCGGTATGCCAACGCAGTAAAACTTCCGCACCGGAAATGCGTCCGCTATCCAAATCGATCTGTGGTTGAAAATGCAGATAGAACTCATTTTGCTCCACTGCCCGGCGCAAACTTGTTTCCAGCGCCAACCGCTGTGCGGCTTCAGCGTTCATATCTGCTGAATAGAATTGAAAGTTATTACGTCCACTATTCTTAGCGTGGTACATCGCAGCATCGGCATTACGGATCAGCATATCCACATCTCGACCGTCAGCAGGATACAGACTGATACCAATGCTTGGACTGATGTTCACTTCGGTACCATCCAGCAAATATGGCAAGGCCGCCGTGTTAAGAATTTTCTCGGCCACCTTGCCGACATATTGTGCTGAGCGCACATCTTCCAAAATCACCGTGAACTCATCACCGCCCAGCCGGGCCACCGTGTCGCCCTCACGGACGCAGGATCTGATGCGCTTGGCCACTTCACAAAGCAACATATCACCGACTTTGTGTCCCAGTGAGTCATTGATGTGTTTGAAGTGGTCGAGATCCAGAAAAAACACTGCCAGACGACCGGAATTTCTGTGTGCCTTGTGAATGGCGTGTTCGAGCCGGTCATTAAACACCGCACGATTCGGCAAGCCGGTCAGCACGTCTGCATTGGCGAGTCGAGTCAAACGTTCTTCGTTCTCGCGCTGTTTGGTCACATCTTCAAATAGCCAGATCGAGCCTTCCGCAGGCGACTCGGGATCAATCGCTTTACCAGCCACCGCACACCAGAAACGTTGACCACTCATTCGGACCATTTCAACCTGTGCTTCAAAATCCTCGCCCTGGGCGAGCGCGCTGTAGGCGTTTTCTCCGAATTGCACAAACGCTTCAAGGCTTGGATGCAAATACATTGCACTCTCGCCCTCAATTTGCGCGCGCGAGCAGCCAAATAATTGTTCGAACTTGTGATTGACCCGTATCAGGTGACGATCCTTGATGAAGGCAATCCCCACCATGGCATTTTCGAGAATAGCGTCCAGTTCGGAGGTTCTCTGCTGAAGTTGCAACCGGGTTTCTTTCCAGTCCGTGATGTCTGATATAACACACACCCATAAGTCACCATCAATACTGCTGACTGGACTCAAGGACAACCACATGGAAATCACATCACCATTAAAATCATAACCATCAAATTCCCGATGTTTTTTCTGCAACAAGTGCAGTTTTTCGGGCATCAGTAATGCAGCCGTGCCATCAAGAAATCTGGACAGCGGTTGCCCAACCAACTGCTGCTCGGTGGCATGAAGTACTTTTTCAACCGCTGGGTTGCAGGCAGTGATCATGCCCTCGTTATTGAGGGTCAGAATGGCTTCCGGTACGCCATTGAGGATGGCACGAATATGCTGTTCACGGACTTGCAGACTGTGTTTCGCCTCAGCCAAATCATTAATCAGTGTCTGATTGTTCTCGGCAAATTGATTAAAGTCTTTTGCCAACAAATTGAATTCTGCTGCTCCCGTCTGAGCTGTCAGGCGAGTATCAAATTGTTTGGAAGATAAGGCATGCATTGCCTCACGCAGTCGGTTTAATGGCTGGGCAATTCGATTCGACACGGTCAGGGAAAACCAGAACATGGCCAATACGACCAGAATCGTTAGCCCGATAATCAAACCTCTTGCGCTGTCGGCAATGAGAGAAGATCTGTCTACTGTTTGCAGACTGTAGTGGTTGATAGCACGAGACAATGACGACAAATCAGCAGACATTTGTTCAAGCAGTGCCGAGATTTGCCGTTGATTCGCACCAAGTTGTTGGCTGTTTTCAACTTGAAGCTGACGTAAGCGGCTGATGCCATTATCGGCGCCCAGACTGGTCGCGGCCAGAGAGACACGGTGCTCGGAAAGTTCTGCCAGGACATCAAGACCAGACCCCGCCTGTTCGAGTGACTGAATGGCACTCTGCAAACTTTGATCAGATGTTTGTGTTGAAAGTATCAGGGAATCAACGTCCGCTGATGAATTCACTGCAGTATGGATAAGCGCCCGAATATCTGCAGTCAGTTTCAACAAGGCAAAACTGACAGTCTGCAACTGTGCACTCATCTGCACCCGAACCCGCTCTGCCAAAGGTTGGTAGATCAGTGAGAGTCTGGCGACCAGCTCCAGTGAACGTGCCTCAAGTTCATCAACGATAGCTTGCTGCTCGTTAATCTGTTCAGCCAGCAGCAGTTTTTCAGACATCAAAGCTGAAAGTTGAGTATCTAGCAGGAGAAATTGCTGATAATGCTGATACAGCTCATCCACCAGAGCTTCACCGCTGTTGAGCTTATGGCTGGACTGCGACAATCTTTGCCAATAATGCTCAAAGTCCGTCTCGAGCGTATTGCGATCGATCACTTGCTCGAGCTGTGTTTCATTGACGGCATTGAGTATCTGTTGCTGACGCAACACAAAAGCAGCTGAAATTGAACTGATTTGACGACTGTTATCTTCCAGCGGTAACACTTGCTCAATCAAGACACGCTGGTTCTCGGCATAGCGAAGATTACTGTAGAGAGACACCGCAGCAATTATCATTACCGCGACGATAGTTGCTGTGGCCCATAACCGGAGCAGCTTCCTGATACTCCACTGGTTAAACATCATGCTTGTATGTCCAATGATCCGCTCATCCTGGCTGTTGTCATGCGCTGACGGTCTCTGTCATCCGATCCACAGAATCTACCAGCATAGCTCCTAAAGCGCTAGCGCCTGATTCTCACTCATCACCAACTTCAATGAAGGCTGTATTTTCATCCATTGATACGATGGTAAAGCTAGCGCGCCAGCATCTGTAAGTGATAAGCAGCAAGACTGCACAATCTATGCAAGTCAAGCTCTTCGCTTGAGTGATGCTCAGCGTGCTTTTGTATTATCACTGTTTTGCTTATCGTCTTCGGGCTGAGGATCTTGAGGTGCATCATCATCCAGCAGTACACGATGTGCCGCGCCTTCCATATCATCATACTGACCACTACGAACTGCCCAGAAAAAAACTGCTACGCCGACCAAGCCCAGTAATAACATTGCCGGCAATAAACCATAAATAACTTCCATTTTTTACCCCTTGAACATTCGGCTGATTCTTGCCGCGTTACCTATGACCACCAGAGAACTGATAGGCATTGTAATGGCAGCCACCAGGGGACTCACCAGAGCCATCATCGCCAGAGGCACCATGATGACGTTATAGGTAAATGACAGAACAATATTCTGCCGAATCGTTTTGAGCGTCCGTTTGGCAAGTCTGCGCGACGCGTCAACCTGAATCAGCTCATTGTGTGAAAGAACAATATCAGCACTTTCTATCGACACATCAGTACCTGATGCCAGTGCAATGCCAATATCTGACTGTATCAGTGCAGGGGAATCATTAATGCCATCGCCCACCATGGCAACCACTTCGCCCTGTTCCTGCAGTTGACGAATCACCGCTGACTTATCCTGTGGCAAGACCTGTGCACGGCGCTCAATATTGCCAAAACGCGCTGTCACAGCATCCACCACTGCCTGTCTATCGCCACTCAGTACTGTAATCGCAATGCCTTGTGCTTTTAATGCATCGATGAGTTGCTGTGCATCATGACGTAACGTATCTTCAACGCCAATCAACCCTGCCACCTTGCCATCAACAGCCACAAAGACACAAGTTACGCCGGCTTTTTCAAATGCAGACTGCTTTTCCGTAACCGTCTCTGACACCTCGATATTCTGCATCGCGAGCCATTCCCGGGTACCGACAATCACCGATTGATCGGCTACCAAACAGCTAACACCTCGACCGGGCGTTGCGGAAAAACTCGTCGCCTCCATCAAGGAAACTCCGCGCTGTTCAGCTAAACAGACAATAGCCGTGGCAATGGAATGTTCAGAGTTTTGCTCTGCAGAGGCTGCCAACTCCAACAGCCGCGCCTCTGACATCTCCGACAGTGACTCAATTTTGACAACACGAAGCTTGCCTTCAGTCAAAGTGCCGGTTTTATCAAAAACAAAATGTGTTGCATCGGAGAGCCGTTCCAGCACTGCACCGTGCTTGACTAAAATACCCCGTGTTGCCCCGACTCCAGTAGCAACAGCAATCGACATGGGTGTCGCCATGCCAAATGCGCAAGGACAGGTGATGACCATGACTGACGCGGCCGCCAATAATGCAATGGCAAAGTCATATTGCACCCAATAAACAAATGTCAGTGTCGCAAGCGTTAAGGTCACCAGTACAAACCAGGGCACTATTCGGTCTGCCGTTGACTGCAATGGTGATTTGGATGCCTGAGCATCGTCCATCATGGCGACAATTTTCGCCAGCATCGTACCTCTAACAACAAATTCCGCTCGAACCTTGAACGCACCTTCACCGTTCAAGGTGCCAGCTACCACCTTGTCGTTGATCGATTTGGCGACTGGCACTGACTCACCACTGAGCATCGATTCATCAACTGCGCTCTCGCCTTCCTCAATATATCCATCAACCGGAATTTTTTCGCCCGGACGAACCAGTAACAGATCGCCGGGGACAACTGATCGTATTGGCAAGATTGCCGTAGTGCCATCTTCTCGAACCACCGTCGCCAGTTTGGGCTGCAACTCAAGCATGCGTCTCGTTGCAGATAGCGCATTACGCTTGGAAATGGCTTCCAGATAACGCCCAACCAAAATCACAAACAGAAAGTTAACGACTGTATCGAAATACACCTCACCAGCCGTCGAACCGGATACCGTGATATAGACAGAATATAAGTAGGTTACCGTCGCACCAATGGCAATCGGCAGATCCATGGTGAGATACGCACTTCGCAGGCCGACAATTGCGTTTCTGAAAAATGGATAGCCTGAATAGAGCAATGTCGGCGTCGCAATGGCAAATCCGACCCAGTGAAACCAGTGTCTGAATTCATCCTGTGCCGCCCCGGTATACAGTGCGATGGACACCCAGAGGATATTCATCATCGCAAATCCGGCAAAAGCCATTCGATAAACCAGACTGCGATGACGTTTTGCCAATGCGCCTTCAGCGGTTTCAGGGTCAAAAGGCACCGCGGCATAGCCAATCTGGGCCAGCTTGCCCAGTACAGCAGATAGAGATGTTTTGTTGTTATCCCAGCGCAGTCGTAAACGCTTGGCTGTCAAATTAACATCAGCAGCATCGACTCCAGGCTGCTTGGCAAGGGCATGTTCAATCAACCAGACGCAGGCAGCGCAATGTATTCCTTCGACCAGCAGATTGATGGTGCGATGCTGCTGCATGCCATCAACATAATCAGATTGCACCTCATCCAGATCATAAGCCGCGAGTTCTTGAGGAATATCCGGTGGAGGTGCCAGTAATTCACCCTCAGGCGTTTTCTGATAAAAACTTTCAAGCCCGGCGTCATGGATGGACTGGCACACAGTCTTGCAGCCATGGCAGCAAAAATTTCTGGATTCACCCGCAAGTACGGCATGAAAAGTACCGGGCGTGGTAACCGGCAGTCCACAGTGATAACAGGATTCTGACAAAACGTTAAGTCTGCTTCTGAATGCAGTTCAGCGCAGTACAAATGACTGCGCTGATGCAGGTTGAAATTCAGTCCTGGCGAGAGATGAACATTCTGCGTGTAATGGCAAACTCGTCTTCACCACGACGCGCTTCAACGATAATGTCCCAATTGCCTGGCAAATTGAAGTTAATATCTGCAGCGTAAACACCGTTTTCTGCAGCGTGCATACTGACTGAGAAGTCTTCTCGTGCATCGGATGGACGGTAGGCGAATAGTTCAACAGTATCCAGTTGCACTGCTTCACCCTCTTTATTCTGGATCAGCACTTCCCAGCGTTGCTCAACGCCAGTTTGACTATCGACGGGTGCCATAATCAGGCCTGACCAACCCAATTCACGCTCACGCTCAAGGCGTTCCTGCATCTCATCATAAGTACGGCCGCGCTCATAGAAGTTTTCCAGAACCAGGTTGGGTGGCGAAGAAAACGCGTGATAGATGAAGATGATATTCATGGTCACAAACGTGCATAAAAATGCCAGTCCGGCCCACACCCAAGGGTTCTTTAGTGCTTCACTGTTTTTTTGCGAAATATTCATTATTCAGATAACTCAATTCGGTCCCATAAACATACTTTCGTAACGGATTTGAATATCCGGCCCATTGATAACATCTGCTGTAAAAATAAGCGGCGAGATTGCTTGATTGACAGCATCTTCCTCAAGCCTGACAAATGCGGTCAGCTGATTAATTCGACCGGGCTCGATATGCACAAGATCATCCAGTCCATGCAAAGTCGCCCCTTCAAGACCGCTGATTCGATACTGCACTTCTATAGGATGTTGTGTTTTGTTGAGCAAACGCAGTGTGTACTTGTTCTGTATCGATCCATCGCTCAACTGAACAAACAGCGGCTGGCGCTCTGGCACCACCTGAAACTCTGTCGGAGAGAGATGTGTGAATCCGTAGACAACACCACCAAAGGAGATCATCAGGATTAAGCCATAAATCATTACACGAGGCCGCTTGAACACCGGAATTGAATCATGGTTGTGATGCAACTCCTTGTATGACGCATAGCGAACCAGACCTTTCGGTTGATTGGTTTTTTCCATGATGCTGTCACAAGCATCTATACACATGCCGCAGGTGATACATCCCTCCTGCTGACCTTTGCGAATATCGATACCGGTTGGACACACGGCCACGCACATACGGCAGTCAATACAACTACCCTTTGCACTATCCACCTGTCCTTTCTTCAGCTTGCCTCTTGGTTCGCCGCGTTCAGCATCGTAGGCTGGAAGCAGCGTATCCTGGTCATACATCACACTCTGCAAACGTGCATACGGACAAAGCCAGAAACAGACCTGCTCACGCATGAAACCAGCAAAAACGTATGTTCCGGCGGTAAACATTGCCAGCACAATCCAGGCAGGCATAGCCGCCTGCAGCGTGAAATAATCCTTCCAGAGCTGGAAGGCATCAGTAAACCAGGCAGCAAATGACAAGCCTGTGAGCATGGCAATGATCAGCCAAAGCGAATGCTTGAGTGTGATTCGGCCGACTTTTTCGGCAGACAGTGGTGCCGATTTGAACTTCATGGCCTTCTGTGGCGTATCGCCTTCAAGGCGAGTTTCGATCCAAGTGTAGACATCAGTCCAGACCGTCTGAAAACAGAAATATCCACAAAAAACTCGACCCGCGATGCTGGTGACCGCTGCCAGCAGAATAGCGAAAAACAATAAGGTCAATGACAGCATCCAAATATCTTGCGGATAAACAGTCACGTTAAAAAAATGAAATTGCCTGTTGGGAATGTCAAACAATACTGCTTGCTGGCCATCCCAACGAACATAAGGGCCGAGAAAATAAACCAGCCAGACCGACATCCCAAACCATTTAAGTTTTCGGAAACGGCCTGTCATGCGCTTGGCGACTACCTTGTTGCCACCTGCATTGACATCCCAGTCGGAAACATCTTCGTATATGTCGATAGTACTGATACTCGACTTGTTCTCAGGGTCTGTCACAAACGTCGCCTCGCAAAGCCTTAACCTATGGAATTATAGCACTTCAGGAGTAAAATTTTTACTTTTACAACAATCAGATACAGAAAAACCGACCAGGGTCGGTTTCTCCGTAGTTTTGAGTAAGGACATTAGTCGTCTGATTGTGTCTCATCCATTTTTTTGACCACTTCATAAGCGATGTAGCCAAATACAAGAATGGTAATTAACACTCCAACAATTGAACCAATCACAACAGCATCTAATCCCATAACATTCTCCTGGTTGATTGTCCCATTAATGGTACTTACCTGATCATATTCACATGACGCGTTTATGAGTACCGATTACTGTCCACCGCCAAACTGGTGGACATAAACAGCCAGTTTCTTGATTTCTGTTTCCGTCAGACGCTCGGTTTCAGTGCCGTCATAATAATCTTCTGGATCATCACCAAATTCTTCCGCTTCCAGCTTGACGGCCAGCCGTTCGTTCCAGCCCGGCATGATAGCAATACGAGTCCGAGGATCATTAGCATCATTAACACCGTGCATGATGGTTCTGCGAACTTCGTCAGGCTCACCAGAGAAACGCCAGATTCTGTCTGTCAGATTGGGTGCTCCGAGCATTTGATTACCTTTGGCATCAGCACCGTGACAGGCGAAACAGCCTTTCTCGTTGTAGAGTTTCCAGCCCGCCTCTGTCGCTTCACCGTTTGAAGCATCAATGACAAATTTGACCAATTTATCGGTTTCTTCTTCCGTCAGCAGGTTGGCGTGAGCAGGCATCATACCGGCACGCCCTTTGGCTAGCGTTTCAACAATCTTGTCGATAGTGCCACCGTAAAGCCAGTCATCATTATTAAGAATCGGATAGCCTGAACCTGGAACTGGTTGGCCGCCGACGCCGTGACACGCTGCACAATTGTCGCCATACAGTACCCGGGTTGAGGCAATGACGTAGTTACGCATTTCATCATCATCAAGGATTTCCTGCGCTGTCATCTCAGCCAGTCGTTCCTCAAAGGGCGCCCGAACTGCCTGAATTTCTTCAAGACCGCGATGATATTCCTTTATCTGTGTCCAACCCAACAGCCCTTTGGTACTGCCAGTCACCAGCGGGATTGATGGATAAAGTATGAAATAAACCAGTACCAACAAGCCACTCAGGTACAGTGAGATGGTCCACCAGCGCGGCGGCGGATTTTCCAGTTCACGGATACCATCCCACTCATGACCAGTATCTGATACCTCATGTGGGTTATTCTTGTTATCTGCCATCTTTGTTCTCCGCTTCTGTCTCGTCATCATGCAATGGCATGGTGCGGTGAGACTCTAGTTTCTCTTTATTTTTCGGACGCAATGCCCAGAAGTACATACCAAACATCAAAATAAATATGACAATTGTCAGCAGCAAACCAAACCAATCCGTAGCGGTCATGTTTGCCCAGTCAGTATGAAAGTACTCGGCAAGTTTACTCACGGTAGTCCCTGCCAGGTTCAAACTGAATCATAGTGCCCAGCACCTGCAGGTATGCCACCAGGGCTTCCATTTCTGTTTTGCCATCGACAGCTTCCGCAGCGCCTCTGATATCGTCATCGGTGTATGGCACACCTAATACACGCATCGCTCTAACACGTCGTTCGATTCTTTCGCCATCAATAGTTCGGTTATCCAACCATGGATAGGCAGGCATGATGGAGTCAGGCACGACAGAGCGAGGAGCACGAAGATGCTGTGCCTGCCACTCGTCTGAGTATTTGCCGCCAACACGCGCCAAGTCAGGGCCGGTACGCTTAGAGCCCCATTGGAAAGGATGGTCATATCTGGACTCAACCGCCAATGAATAGTGTCCGTATCGATCTTTCTCGTCACGGAAAGGTCGGATCATTTGTGAATGACACAGATAACAACCTTCACGCTGATAAATATCACGACCCGCTAACTCAAGTGCTGTGTAGGGTCTGACGCCCTGCAGCTCTTCGTACTCAGGAAACACCTGATCTTCAAATGTTGTTTCCAGGTAGAACAGCGGTACGATTTCAACAATACCGCCGACTGATACTACCAGTGCTGTTGCCAACACCAGACCCCAGACATTTTGCTCCAGCCGCTCTTGCAGACTGATGCGTTTGTTACTCTTTGGATTCGCCATTTCAGTCTCCTTAAATGTTTGCAGCAGTAGCCATTTCAGGCGAAGGATTTGCCTTCGCGCGGCGGATTGTGACAGTCACGTTAAACAGCATCACAACAGCTCCAAGGAAGAAAATCAGACCACCGAAAGTACGCATGACATAGTAAGGATGCATCTGTACGACTGACTCAACGAAGGTATAGGCAAGGTTGCCGTACTCGTCGTATGCACGCCACATCAGACCTTGCATGATGCCCGCGACCCACATGGCGGTGATATAGATGGCCGTACCAATAGTTGCCATCCAGAAATGCAGATTCACCAGTTTCACCGAGTACATTTTTGTGCCATACATGCGTTCTACCATGTGGTAGAGCGCACCGATAGACACCATGGCTACCCAGCCAAGTGCACCGGAGTGAACGTGACCGATAGTCCAGTCAGTATAGTGAGACAAGGCATTAACTGTTTTCGAGGACATGATCGGGCCTTCGAAAGTCGCCATTGCGTAGAACGCCAAGGAAACGATCAGGAAGCGCAGAATATAGTCAGTACGTAATTTGTCCCACGCACCACTCAAGGTAAACAGACCATTCAGCGCTCCACCCCACGAAGGAATAATCATCGCCAGTGAGATTGCCGCACCCAGTGAGCCGGTCCAATCAGGCAATGCTGTGTATTGAAGGTGATGAGCACCTAACCAGACATAACCAAACACCAGCGCCCAGAAGTGAATGACTGAAAGACGATAGGAGTAGATTGGTCGGTTCGCCTGTTTAGGGACGAAGTAATACATGATGCCCAGGAAGCCGGCCGTCAGGAAGAAACCTACGGCATTATGACCATACCACCACTGAATCATCGCATCCTGAACGCCAGAGAAGATCGAGTATGACTTCCACAGCTCGACTGGAATAGCGAGGCTGTTAATGACGTGCAGGTAGGTGATCATGATCATCATCGCCAGGAAGAACCAGTTAGCGACGTAGATATGTGACACTTTGCGTGTGGTCAGCGTCATGATGAAGTTGATGGTAAAGGCCAACCAGACAACCGCAATCAGGATATCAAGCGGCCATTCCAGTTCGGCATACTCTTTAGATTGAGTCAGACCCAGTGGCAATGTAATCACGGCACCCAACATGACCAGATTCCAGCCCCAGAAGGTGAACCAGGCCATCTTGTCACTCCAGATTCTGACGCCTGAAGTCCGCTGGACAACGTAGAAAGCAGTCGCCATCAGCGTCGAGCCACCAAACGCAAATATCACCACGTTAGTGTGCAAAGGTCTGAGCCGACCAAAGCTGATGTAGGGGTTATCAAAGTTCATCACAGGCCAGGCAAGTTGTGATGCAATCATCACCCCGATACCTGTGCCAATTACCAGGTAAATGACCGCCATATAGGCAAACCATTTCACCACGTCGTAGTTATATTGTTGTTGTTCCGCTTGCATAGCGACCACACCTTCTTAACGTGAATAATTTCTCTCAACTCTTACGGACTTACGTCTGAGGCAAGAAGCAGGACTCGTTTCATCGCACCCTCGTAAGCTACCGTCGAATTTTACATCAAAATGACAGGCTTGTTGGCTTTGGAAGTATTGATCTGGATCAATAACCACTGCATATCACCAAGCGGATATGCCAAATGCCCTAGCGAGTGCGTACAAGGATTTTCCTGATATGCCTTTGTACGGTCAAGTTTGACAGGACTACCTGCTGTACAACAAGTCCCCTATCTATTTAAAAATCATGAAGTTAAACGTGCCCGCCCGAATCTCTCCGTTCCTGATAGACAGGGCAATAGCCGCATATCAACTACTTTATTTATGGGAATTGACTAAAAGTGCCACTTTTCGTTGGTCTTGCAGGAGCAGATTAAATGTCCGACATGCCGGCCCCAATGTCATCCACTCGGCACTGATAGCAATCGCAGCGAGACTTCGATTGAAGTCAGTTTTCTGCCGAAAATCGAGCGAGTCATCCACCACCAGCAAGACTTCTAGCTGAAGAGTTTGCAGGATCCGTGACTGTTCGCTGTCGAATTTGCCGAGCTCCGGCACATCGCGACCTGTGATTAGAATGTCTGGGGTGATAAATAAAGGAAAGGAAACTTGCTGTATTTGATTTTCGGGTGTCTGAATAACAATGAAGCCGTCTGAATAACTGCGAATGTGATATCGCGACAGAACGGCTTCAAGGCTTATTTTCATTCAATTCTAGAAACCTGCTGATTCGTTGACGCGATCACGCAACTCCTTACCAGGCTTGAAATGAGGTACATACTTTTCTTCTAGTTTCACAGACTCACCACTTTTTGGATTACGACCAACACGTGGTGGACGATGATGCAGCGTGAAACTGCCAAATCCCCTGATTTCGATTCTGTCACCACGTGACAGACTCTCACTCATTTGTTCAAGAATTAACTTCACCGCCAGTTCAACATCACGATAATTCAATAGAGATTGTTTTTCGGAGAGGATTTCTATCAAATCAGATTTTGTCATTTTTATCATTTATCCTGGAAATGAAGCGCCATCATCCATGGCGACATGTTCATGTCATTCCATTAACTTTCAGAGAAAAAATGAGCACCCGACCAAGCAGTCGGGTGCTCCTTCAGATGACTGGCCTTAGCTGTCTTTCTGATCCATTTGCTCTTTCAGCAGGTCGCCAAGTGTGGTGCTACCAGCAGAAACATTGCTGTACTCTTTGACAGCTTCTGATTCTTCCTGATCATCCTTGGCCTTGATTGACAGTGTCAGCGTACGATCTTTACGAGAGATACCTGTAAATTTCGCTTCGACTTCTTCGCCGACAGCCAATACCTTGCTGGCATCTTCAACGCGTTCACGTGAGATATCGGCAACTCGGATATAGCCTTCAACGCCTTCAGCCAGCTCAACCGTCGCACCACGTGCGTCAACAGCAGTGACTTTACCAGTCACGATGCTACCGCGTGGATTGTCGGCAAGGTAAGCTGAGAAAGGATCGTCCTGCAGTTGCTTGATGCCCAGAGAAATACGCTCACGCTCTGGATCAATTGCCAACACTACAGCTTCAACTTCGTCGCCTTTCTTGAAGTCACGAATGATTTCTTCGTTATCTTCTTCCCAGGAAATGTCAGACAGATGGATCAGACCATCGATGTTGCCATCCAGACCGATGAAGATACCGAAATCAGTGATTGATTTGATGCCACCTTTGACTTTGTCACCCTTGTTGTGAGTCATTGCAAACTCTTCCCAAGGATTGGTCTGGCATTGCTTGATGCCCAGTGAAATACGACGGCGTTCTGCGTCGATATCCAGCACCATGACTTCAACTTCATCACCCAGTGAAACCAGTTTAGATGGGTGAACGTTCTTGTTGGTCCAGTCCATTTCAGACATGTGAACCAAACCTTCAACACCATCTTCAATTTCAACAAAGCAACCGTAGTCAGCGATGTTTGTGACTTTACCGTGCAGACGTGTGCTGTTCGGGTAACGACGGGCAATATCTTTCCATGGGTCATCGCCCATTTGTTTCAGACCCAGCGATACACGCTCACGCTCTTTATCGAATTTCAGTACCTGAACTTCGATCTCGTCGCCGATTGCAACCACTTCAGACGGATGTTTGACACGTTTCCATGCCATATCGGTGATGTGCAACAGACCATCAATGCCGCCGAGGTCAACAAACGCACCGTAGTCGGTGAGGTTTTTGACGATACCCTTGACGGTTTTGCCTTCTTCCAGAGTTTCCAGCAATGCTTCACGTTCTGCACTGTTTTCTTTCTCAAGAATTGCGCGGCGAGACACAACAATATTGTTGCGTGGACGGTCAAGTTTGATCAGTTTGAATTCCAGATCCTTGCCTTCCAGATGGCTGGTATCGCGGATTGGGCGTACATCAACCAGTGAACCCGGCAGGAATGCACGAATATTCTCAAGTTCAACAGTGAAGCCACCCTTGACCTTACCAGAAATCATACCCACCACTGTTTCATTGGCTTCGTATGCGTGTTCCAGACGAATCCAGGCTTCAGCAGCCTTGGCTTTTTCACGTGACAGTTGGGTTGCACCAAATCCGTCTTCCAGTGTTTCCAGTGAAACATCGACCAGATCACCGACCGAAACAGTAATTTCACCTTTTTCGTTCAGGAATTCAGAAACTGGAATCGCACCTTCGGATTTCAGACCCGCATTAACCATCACCACGTCAGGACCGACATTGACCACCGTGCCGGTGACAATCTTGCCTGGTTGCATTGGGGTAGCGTTTAGACTCTCTTCAAAGAGTTCAGCAAAGCTTTCGCTCATTAGTAATATCCTTGATTCTGTTCGTTGCGAACCGAATCGCCCTGTTAGACCCGCTTGTTAGCAGGTAGTTAAAAAAACTCGCCCGGCCAATCCGGACAAGCCCCAAAAATGACAATCAGCGCACAAAGTCGCAAACTGCCGAAAAGACTGCATCGATTTCCAATAAGGTAGAATCCAGCAGCAAAGCATCGTTAGCCGCCTTCAATGGCGCGACACTGCGCTCTGTATCCCGTTGGTCCCGTTCGGAAATTTCTGCAATGAGATCGGAGAGGTTACTCTCAATTCCTTTTTCTTTCAACTGCTTATAGCGACGCTCAGCTCTGACCTCAGCACTGGCCGTCAGAAATACTTTGAAGTTGGCATCCGGAAACACCACGGTGCCCATATCACGTCCATCGGTCACCAGGCCCGGTGCCTGACGAAAATCGCGCTGGCGTTGAAGCAAGGCCTGGCGAACGGCGGGTAAAGCAGCCACCTTGGAAGCAGCATTGCCTGCCTGCTCACTGCGAATCTTCAGACTGACCTCCTCACCTTCCAGCCAGACCTGCAATTGCTGATCTCGCAGCACAAACTCCACATCCAGATGGGCTGCCAACTGTGCCAAAGCTTCAGCATCATCCAGCGGCAGTTGATGTTTTAATGCGGCTTGAGCCAACACCCTGTAAATGGCTCCACTATCCAGATAATGCCAACCAAGGTGCATCGCCATGCGCTGAGCCAAAGTACCTTTACCAGAACCGCTTGGTCCGTCAATTGTCAGTACCGGGATATCAGTCATGATTCAGCTCAATATGCAGTCCACAACTTGCTGCAAGTTCAACGAAGCCCGGAAATGAGGTGGCAACGTTGGCAGTATCATGAATCACAATCGTGCCCTCGGCACGCAAGGCTGCCATGGCAAACGACATCGCAATACGATGATCACTGTGACTATGAACTTCACCGGCTCCAATTTTGCCACCTGTGATTCTGATGCCATCAGCAGTGGGCTTTGCATCCACGCCGAGCGCCTGAAGACCATCGGCCATCACTTGAATTCGATCGCTTTCCTTGACTCGTAACTCTTCGGCACCGGTCAACAGAGTCTCTCCCTCAGCACAGGCCGCTGCGATAAACAGCGCCGGAAACTCATCAATTGCCAGTGGCACTTGTTCCTCAGGAATATTGATGCCTTTCAGCGGTGCATAGCGAACTCGGATATCCGCTACCGGTTCACCGCCGGTGATTCGCTCATTAGCAAGACTGATATCCGCGCCCATCAGCCGGAGAATGTTAATCACACCAATGCGCGTCGGGTTGATGCCAACATGTAGCAAGGTGATATCTGAACCAGGCGCAATACTGGCTCCGACCATGAAAAAAGTCGCTGAAGAAATATCCGCAGGCACATCTATCTGCGTTGCTTTGAGTGTGCCACCGCCAACGATACTGATTTGATTGCCATTCACTTCTACCGGATAACCCATGCCCGTCAGCATGCGCTCTGTGTGATCGCGAGTCGGTGCAGGCTCGGTCACCGAGGTTTTTCCCTGCGCGTACATGCCCGCAAGCAACAAACACGACTTGACCTGAGCACTGGCCATTGGCAGAGGATAATCAATTGCCTTGAGATCTGTGACGCCGTGAATCGTCAAAGGCGGTTTGCCATCATGACTTTCAATGTTGGCACCCATCAGCGCCAGCGGATCCGTCACACGGCGCATCGGTCTGCCGGAAAGTGATTGATCTCCGGTCATCGTGACATCAAAGGACTGGCCCGCCAGCAAGCCACTTAGCAGACGGATAGAAGTGCCCGAGTTACCCACATACAAGTCATGCTCGGGTGCTTTCAGACCATGCATGCCCACACCGTGAATGGTGACTTTGCCTTTATCTGGCCCTTCAATATCTACGCCCATGGCGCGAAATGCTGCCAAGGTCGCCAGCGCATCTTCACCTTCAAGAAATCCGGTAACCTCTGTGGTTCCCTCGGCCAATGCGCCGAGCATGATTGATCGGTGTGAAATTGATTTGTCGCCTGGTACCCGAATGCTGCCAGACAAACTACCGCCCGCAGTAACTCGATATTGTTGATTGATCTGACTGCTCACGCTTGCCACATCTCCATTGTCATAAAATTCATACTTCGCTGTTGTCGATGAGGCCGGGTTCAGCAAAACGACTATCCCGCGCTTTCTTGGCACGGATAAAAACATCAATCAGATAGTCGCCGTCGCCCGAACGAATGGCTTGTTCAATTTGGTCAAGACCTTGCCGATACTGCTTCATCAGCTCCAGAATTGCCTGCTGATTGCCAAGACATATATCACGCCACATCACGGCATCACTGGATGCAATTCGGGAAAAATCACGAAAACCGCCTGCGGCATACCTCAGAACTTCGTCACAATCATCACGTTGTGCCAACATGCCAACCAGGTTAAATGCCAGCAGGTGCGGCAAGTGACTGGTGGCTGCCAACAACAAGTCATGTTGCTCAACCCCCATGCAAAACACCTCGGCTCCGGCGGTCTGCCAGACTTTTTCGACCAGACGAACAGCTTCAGCACTGGTTTCATCAACCGGCGTCAACACAACACGATGTTGCTGATAGAGTTCGGCAAAAGCAGCCGAAGGACCACTTTTCTCGGTACCGGCAATAGGATGTCCCGGAACAAAATTAGGCATCTGTTGGCGCATGGCAGTCCGGGCCGCATCGACTACCTGCGCCTTGGCACTGCCACCATCAGTCACGACGGTATGCGCGGACAAATGGGGAGCCATTTCTTCAAATACGGCTGACATCGCGCCCATCGGTACTGCCACAAACACCAAATCAGCATGGCGCACAGCGTCTGCTAAAGAGTCGGTCGCTTCATCAATAATGCCTAGAGCCAGCGCTTCCTGACGCGTCAAGTCAGAACGGGCATAGCCCACCACATGGTTGACAGCACCAGCTTGTTTTAACGCAAGCGCCAGTGAACCACCAATCAACCCTACGCCAATAATGGCGAGCTTATCGATCATGACTCAAGCACCTCAGCCAGTGCCTGGAGACAACGCGCATTTTCTGCTTCAAGACCAATACTGATCCGCAGATGCTGAGGTAAACCATAAGCTGCGATAGGTCTGACAATCACGCCACGCTGCAGCAGTGCTTCATAAACATCGGCTGCAGATCGCGCGACATTGACAGTAATAAAATTGCCGCTGGAAGGAATCCACTCCAGACCTAATTGTTTGAATCCCTGTTCAAACTGCTGCATACCGGCCGTATTCACAGCGCGACTTTCTATCAGGTAGTCTTCATCGCCCAATGAGGCAACTGCGGCTGCCAGTGCCAGGTTGTTGACATTAAAAGGCTGACGCACGCGGTTAAGCAGATCAGTGATAACCGGATCTGACACGGCAAAACCAACCCGCAGCCCAGCCAGGCCATAAGCTTTGGAAAAGGTTCGAGTCACTATCAGATTGGAAAACTGTGCCAGCCAGTCAAACGATGCACTGGGTTCGCTGTTGTATTCCACATAGGCTTCATCTAAAACCACCAGCACGTTTGATGGCAGCTGTTGCAGAAACTGATACAAATCGCTAGCACTCAAAAATGTGCCGGTGGGATTGTTAGGATTGGCAATAAAAATGAGTTTGGTGCGCTCCGTCACTGCAGCCAGCATCGCTTGCAGATCATGACCAAAATTTAACGCTGGGGTGACCACTGCTGTTGCACCAATCGCCTGAGTGACCAGCGCGTATATCGCAAAGGCATGCTCTGAAAACAGCACCTCATCCTGTGGCCTGACAAAACAGCGCGCGATGATTTCCAAAATATCGTTCGAGCCGTTACCGAGCGTGATCTGTTCAGCTTGCAGCTGAAATTTTTCCGATAAAGCGGTCTTGAGCGTAAAGCCATTACCATCGGGATAACGGCTCAGTTCACGGCTGTTTAAAGCCACGGCCGCCAATGCCGCTTTGCTCGGGCCCAAGGGATTTTCATTTGAGGCCAATTTGATGACATCTCGAACGCCATACTGGCGCTGCAGCTCTTCTATGGGTTTGCCGGGCACATAAGGTCTGAGATCAGCGACACCGCTGACTGCCAAGTCACAAAAATTCATGAATGCTCCGATGGTTTGCGAAGACTGTCGATGATCAGCAATGCCGCACCGATGAAGATAGCCATGTCCGCCACATTAAATGCCGGCCAGTGATAGCCTGCCGCGTGAAAATCCAGAAAATCCACTACATAGCCATGAATGAAGCGATCAATGACGTTGCCGAGCGCTCCCCCCATGATCAAACTGAGCGCCGCCGCTTCCATACGGGCACTGGCTTTGAGCCTGGACAGCCAAATCAATAACACCAGACTCACCGTCAGTGCCAACACGATAAAAAACCAGCGCTGCCAGCCGCCTGCGTTTGCCAAAAAACTAAACGCCGCACCGCTGTTATGGGCCAGCGTCAGATTAAAAAACGGCAACACAGCAACTGACTGATATAAATCCAGCCAGGCCGACATCAGCCATTTACTTGCCTGATCCAGCACGATTACCAGGGCGGTCAGCCATAACCATTTCATCATATCTGCTCCGCTATCAGGCAAACTGACGTTGTTCGCCAGCACCCTCAACATTGTCAACACAACGACCACACAGCTCTGGGTGCTCGGCATGCTGTCCGACATCAGCACGTTGATGCCAGCAGCGTTCACAGCGCGCATGGGCACTGCTGTTGATTTCAATTGTGACGGTCTCGGCTGAACTATTCTCGTGCAGCCTCACCTCAGAGACGATCAGCACAAACTTCAGCTCATCCCCTGCTTTTGTCAGTGTCTGATAGAGTTCTGCTCCTGCATGAATGTCGACTTCTGCTGTCAACCCGCCTTTGATATGACCCGCATTACGCGCCGTTTCCAGTTCTTTGGCGACCTGTTCGCGCACCGCGAATAATTGCTGCCAGAAATGGCGATCATATGCTGAATCTTCAGCAAGTGGTTGCAGCGCTGAATACCAGGTATTCAACAACACGGAGTCATTGCGCTGGCCCGGCAGATAAGCCCATAACTCGTCTGCGGTAAAACTAAGTATCGGTGCAATCCAGCGACACATTGCTTCAATGATGTGATACATCACGGTTTGCGAAGAACGTCGGCCCAGGCTGTCAGTCTGCATCGTGTACTGACGATCCTTGGTGATATCCAGATAAATACTGCCCAGCTCATTGGCACAGAAATTATGAATTTTTTGATAAATCAGATGGAACTGATATTTATCGTAAGCGCTGATAAGCTCTTGTTGTAACTGCCAGGCACGATCCAATGCCCAGCGATCCAATGGCAATAGTTGCGCTGTATCAACCAGATCCGTTGCCGGATCAAAGTCATTGAGATTCGACAGCAGGTATCTGGCGGTATTGCGAATACGTCGATAAGAGTCAGCCGTGCGCTTGAGGATCTCATCCGAGACGCTCATTTCGGCACTGTAATCAGTGGCAGCCACCCAGAGGCGAATAATATCGGCGCCCAGATTGTTGACCACTTTTTGCGGTGCCACCACATTGCCCTTGGATTTGGACATCTTCTTGCCCTGCGCATCCACGGTAAAGCCATGCGTCAACACGGACTTATATGGGGCTTCACCATTGGCGGCCACAGAAGTCAGCAAGGATGACTGGAACCAGCCACGGTGCTGGTCACTGCCTTCCAGATATAAATCTGCCGGCCACTGCAATTGTTCGCGGCGCTTCAGCACGCAGGCATGCGAAACACCCGAGTCAAACCAGACATCGAGCGTATCCGTGACCTTGTCATAATCAACCGCTTCGCCGCCAAGCAGCTGTTCTGCAGGCATATCAAACCAGGCATCAATGCCCTGTTCTTCAACTGCCAGTGCTACTTTTTCGATCAGTTCTGCAGTATTGGGATGTAATTGACCGCTGATTTTATGCACAAACAAAGGAATCGGTACGCCCCAGGTACGCTGTCTGGAAATACACCAGTCAGGACGGCCTGACACCATGTTTTCAATTCGCTTTTGACCCCAGTCAGGCATCCATTGCGTTGCCGCAATCGCCTGCATTGCCGCTGGACGAAGTGCATTTTGATCCATGCTGATAAACCACTGCGGCGTCGCCCGAAAAATAATCGGTGTTTTATGACGCCAGCAATGCGGATAACTGTGCTGAATGTCGACATGACAGAGCAAGGCATCACGCTCGCGCAGCACGTCAATCACCATCGGATTGGCCTTGAATACCGACTCACCGGCAAACAACGGCGTATCCGGCAAAAACACACCATTACCACCCACCGGATTATCCACTTCCAGTTGATACTTCAGGCCCACCACATAGTCATCCTGACCATGACCTGGCGCAGTATGCACTGCACCAGTACCGGCATCCGTGGTGACATGGTCGCCCAGAATCACCGGCACTTGCCGATCATAAAATGGATGTTGCAGCAGCAGACCTTCAAGCGCAGCGCCTTTGCAACGTCCAATCAATTCAGCTTGCAGTTGATAGCGTTCCAGCGCTTTTTCGTACAGTGCTTCTGCCAGCACTAATCGCTCATCGGCACATTGCAACAGCACATAATCCAACTCTGGGTGCAGACACACCGCCTGATTGGCTGGCAAGGTCCAAGGTGTTGTAGTCCAGATTGCGACACTGATGTCACCCTGGCCTTGATTGTCGAATAACGCTTCAAAGGCACCGTTGTCCACCGCTTTGAAGCGAACATCAATGGCGGGTGATTGCTTGTCTTCGTATTCAACTTCCGCTTCTGCGAGTGCCGATCCACAATCCACACACCAGTGCACCGGCTTGACGCCTTTATGCAAGTGTCCTCGGTCGATGATCTCCCCCAAGGTGCGAATGATGTCAGCCTCGAAATGAAAATCCATGGTCAGATAGGGATTGTCCCAATCGGCAAGCACACCAAGGCGTTTGAAATCTTCACGCTGTCCATCCACCTGCTTGGCCGCATATTCACGACAGGCTTTACGAAATTCGGCAGGGCTGACTTTAACACCCGGTTTACCCACTTTCTTTTCGACATTGAGTTCAATCGGTAGACCGTGACAGTCCCAACCGGGTACATAAGGCGTATCAAAACCACTCAAGGTTTTTGATTTGAGAATGATGTCTTTGAGGATCTTGTTAACCGCATGGCCGATATGAATATCACCATTGGCATACGGTGGTCCGTCATGCAGGATAAAAGCCGGGCGACCTTTGCCCTGCTCACGCATCTGATGGTAGAGATTAATGTCCTGCCAGCGCTTTAAAATCCGGGGTTCCTGATTGGGCAATCCCGCTTTCATCGGAAAGTCGGTTGCAGGTAGATTTAAAGTCTGTTTATAGTCAGCCACACAAAATCCCAAATAATCGCTAGTAAATCGGTGGATTATACGGGTTTTTACAGGCGACCTAAATCACTGAAACTGAATTTATTTTATCGATGTCTTGCTGTAGTACGGGGCATCCATCGTAAAATGTGCCACCTACACTGCTTGCAATGAGTCATTGATGTCATCAACCCAGAAAATTCTGATCAAAGGTATTACGCAGGAGGGTGGCAAATTTCGTCCCAGTGACTGGGCAGAGCGGCTGTGCGGTGCAGTGGCCAGTTACGGCCCGGGACGTCGTATTCGCTTTCATCCTCGGGTCAGGCTGGCCAGCATTGAAGGTGTCAAATGTGTTGTCGTTGATGCGGTACTGCGAGATGAAAATGAAATGTTGTTTGAGTTTCTAATGGATTTTGCGCGCGATAACCAGCTACAAATTGAACAAGGTGATTCCGGCGAGAGACTCTAGGGCTCTGTTACACCTGCCCGGCATCTGGCCAGTTCTGAATGTAGTTTTTCAGTAACTCGTTTTCAAACTTGGCTTTTTGCAGCAGCTCTTCCACCACATCAGTGATAGACAACATCCCTTCCAGCTTTCCCTGATACACCACCGGTAAGTGCCGAACATTATGGTCGACCATCATGTTCATGACTTCAAGCGTGTTGTCTGGGTGGCATGTGTATGGGTCGGGCGTCATGGCGTCAGCCGCGGTCATCGGTGACCACATAGGATGCTTCTGGTTCAGCACCGTCAGCAGATCTCGCTCAGACAAAATGCCTATCAACTTGCCATTTTGTGTGACCACCAAAGAACCAATCCGATGCTCCATCATCAGGCTGACCGCCTTGTCCAGCGTATCTTCCGGTGCCAGACCGATAACCGGTTTGCCTTTGTTTTTGGTAATGGATCTGACTTTCATCAGCCTTCCCCTATGCAAGAAGCTTCAGGCTATTCTGCTTGAGCCAGCGGGGACTGACAAGCCTTTTACAAATGCTCGCGCGTTGCCCGGAAGTCAATGTCAGGCCAGCGCTCCATTGTCAAATCAAGGTTAACCCGGCTTGGCGCAATATAGGTCAGGTTGCCAGCACCATCCAGCGCCAGGTTAAGCGAAGCCTTGCGTTTAAACTCTTCCAACTTGCGATCATCATCGCAATAGACCCAGCGTGCTGTATGAACCTGTACCGGCTCATAGGCGCATTCGACGCCATATTCGCCCTTGAGCCTATGTACCACCACGTCAAACTGCAACACCCCCACGGCGCCGAGGATCAAGTCGTTATTGTCCAGTGGCCGGAACAGCTGCGTCGCGCCCTCTTCACTCAGCTGCTGCAGACCTTTGAGCAAGGCCTTGTTTTTCAGCGGATCCTTGAGTCTGACCCGGCGGAATAATTCCGGTGCAAAATAGGGAATACCGGTAAATTGCAAGGATTCGCCCTGAGTAAAGGTATCGCCAATCTGGATAGTGCCGTGGTTGTGCAAGCCCAGAATATCTCCCGGCCAGGCTTCTTCCGCCTGTTCACGCTCAGCGGCCATAAACGTCACGGCATTGGCAATGGTCACATCTTTGCCAATCCGGCTTTGATGTAATTTCATGCCTTTGGTGTAATGACCACTACAGACCCGCATAAAGGCAATTCGATCTCGATGTTTCGGATCCATATTGGCCTGAATCTTAAACACAAATCCGGAAAACACATCCTCATCAGGGCTGACATCACGGGTTTTGGTCTGGCGAGGTTGTGGCGCGGGCGCATACTCGACATAGGCATCCATCAGCTCAGTGACACCAAAATTGTTCATGGCAGAACCAAAAAATACCGGTGTCATTTCTCCTGCCAGGAAAGCTTCTAAATCAAACTCATCACTGGCACCACGCACCAATTCAATTTCATCGCGCAGATCCTGTGCCATCGCTCCGAACAACTCATCCAGACGTGGGTTATCCAGTCCCTGAATCAACTCTCCCTCATCCTTACTATGGGGTTCGAACAAGCGAACACTGTCGTGATAAAGATGAAAAATGCCTTTGAAGCCTTTCCCCATGCCGATAGGCCAGGTCATCGGAGCACAACGGATGTTGAGAATACGCTCGACTTCATCAAGCAACTCCAGAGGTTCGCGGCCTTCACGATCCAGTTTGTTGATGAAAGTCAGAATCGGTGTATCTCGCAGTCTGCAGACTTCCATCAGTTTGATGGTACGTTCCTCAACACCTTTGGCGCTGTCAATGACCATCAAAGCGGAGTCGACCGCGGTCAATGTCCGGTAGGTATCCTCGGAAAAATCAGCGTGGCCGGGGGTATCCAACAGGTTAACAACCCGCCCTTTGTAGGGAAACTGCATCACCGATGAGGTCACCGAAATGCCCCGTTCTTTCTCCATTTCCATCCAGTCAGAGGTCGCATGCTTGTCGGTTTTGCGTGACTTGACACTACCGGCCATCTGAATAGCGCCGCCAAACAGCAACAGTTTTTCGGTCAGCGTGGTCTTACCGGCATCAGGGTGAGAGATAATGGCAAAGGTGCGGCGTTTGTTGACTTGTTGAGTTATGGCATCTGACATCAAAGGGGGTCTTCTGGGTGAGAGCGTTCGTTAAAAACAGGATATTGTCCCTGATTGCCGAAGTACGAGCAATCAGGATCCCCTGCTGACTGGCTAATGGCATTTAAACTTCGAGCATAGGTAAGCCGGCTTGAGATTCAACGTTTTCTATTACTGAGCCAACGATTACGGCCGGTTTCCTTGGCTTCGTACATTGCTTTATCAGCACGTTCAACAATGTCGCGTCTCATATCACCGGTTTGCCATTCGGTAACTCCAATACTGACAGAGATCCGACCGACAGTTTCCAGCTCAAGTGCGTAAATATGTCGGCAAAGCCGTTCTGCCAGCTTTTCCGCCTCAGCAAGATCCGTGTTGGAGGCCAGTACAATAAACTCTTCACCACCCCAGCGGCCCAGATGGTCACTGGCTCTGAGCAGTGTTTTCACTTCCCAGGCAATACCCGCCAGCACAGCATCACCAACATCATGACCAAAGTTATCGTTGATTTGCTTGAAGTGATCGATGTCAAACAACAATAAACTGCAGGGCCTGCCATAGCGCGAGGATGCAGCCACTTCTGCATCAATGGCCAGCTCCATGCGATAGCGGTTCCATATTTGAGTCAGGGTATCGGTATGCGCCAATTGTTCCAGCCGTTGATTAGTCTCCGAAAATCGTTGATTAAGCTTGCTGATTTGATGCACCGCAATCACAACTGCCAGATCTTCGCCTAGGTCCATCGCTGCCTGACGCTCTATTGGCGTCCATGGCTGACTCTCGCCCCGAACAATTTCTGACCAGTACGATGATTGTTCAGACTGACTGGCGTTTTTCTCGGTGAGGTGTTCAGGCTTGACGGCCCATTTGAACTCGATGGTGGCCTCTGGTCTGAATAGCAATAACCAGCCGGGACGATGATGGTCATAAGGCAGCGATATCGCAAGCAGGCCGCAGCAATCGACAAGCTGTTCAGCAATCTCAGGAAACAGGTTGCCTAGTGACTCCGTGTAAAAACATGCCTTTTTCTGCTCACCCAACCCGCTGATTATTTTCTCTAGCGGTTGATTTGCTGGCGAGTTTCCATGCCTGAAAACATCATCATCAAAAACTAGCACAACGCCAGATGCACAAAATAACTCACACCAGTCAGCAGCATAATCAGCAAACATTTCTGCCGGCTCTGTCAGCCGCTCACGTTTGTCAGATAAGACTTGCCGACTATCCATCACTCGCTGCTGGAAAAGATTCTGCTCTTGGGTAGTGAGTAAGAACAATCGCTGTGTTGCCATCTGAACCAGATTAAAACTGACATCACGAATGCTCGAAGACAATGGCTTGCTGGTAAAACTATGACAGTTAATCGATCCCCACAGCTTGTTGTCCTGAAAAATCGCAATCACCAGCACCGACTTCACATCCAGCGCTTTGAGCATCTTTAGATAACTTGCAGGAGGCATCCATGAAAGCCCCAAGCATTGGTCAGGCTCTGGGAGGGCTTCAGCTTGACGAACAGCGATGAGTTTGACTGGCTGTGAATGCACATCATCTATGCAGATCATAATGTGTTGATTCAAATATTGTTGAAACCCGCACATCATCTGCGACGCAGGGAATGACAAGCCTTTAAGAGAAGGTATGCCCTGTTTACAGTGCTCCGCTATGACCATGCTATTCATTTCGGCGTCAAACTTGTGCAGACAAACCCTGTCAAAACCGCTTAATTCGGCCACCAGCAACGTCAACCAAAACCCGGGGACCACCAGAAGTTCACTGTCGTGTCACCTGTGAGAGATGACTCAACTACT